>CACKXR010000003.1 GCA_902604175.1 uncultured Pelagibacteraceae bacterium | reverse complement strand
ATGCTGCTTGCTATCGATATAAAACGAAAAAATATTTATTGTAGTTATTCAATAAATTTTAGACCTCCAGAAGATAGAAAACCATCTTCAGTAGAGATCAAAAGATATTCTGTATTTTTAAAACAGCATATATCTATAATTGAGCCAAAAATTGTTATTTTAATGGGAGGTACAGCTATGGAGGCTGTTACAGGAATTAATGGTAAAATTTCAAGTGAAAGAGGAGAATGGAAAGAAGTCATATTAGATGGTCGTACCTACCCTTTAATCATAACTTTTAATCCTTCATATTTGATAAGATTTCCAGAGAACAAGAAATACTCATGGGAAGATCTAAAAAAAATTAGACAAAAGATTAAAGACTTAAATTTAAAAGTTTAATGAAAATAATCGCAGGTGTAGACGAAGTTGGTAGAGGCAGTTTAATCGGTCCAGTTTATGCAGCAGCTGTTATTTTAAATAAATCAGTTAATTTAAAATTACTCAAAGACTCTAAAACCTTAACAAAAGAAAAAAGGAAAGTTTTATTTAATTACATCAAAAAAAATTCCATTTGGGCTACAGCAAAAGCATCTGTTAAAGAAATAGATAAAATAAATATTCTTCAGGCGAGTTTGCTTGCCATGAAAAGAGCAATAAAAAAACTCAAAAAAAAACCTTCACAAGTTTTAATTGATGGAAATAAAATACCAGATTTAAAAAATTATAACTTAAAGGCAATAGTAAAAGGTGACCAAAAAATACCCTCCATTTCAGCTGCATCCATTGTTGCTAAAGTAACTAGAGATAAATTTATAAAAACATTAGCAAAAAAGAACAAAGGATATAATTGGGATCAAAATTTTGGTTATGGAACTAAGTATCATTTAAAGGCAATAAAAAAGCTTGGTGTTAACAAGCATCATAGAAAAACATTCTCTCCAATATCAAAACTTAAGAAACACAATATCTAGTTATCTTAAATTTTAGCCACACAAAACGAGTCTAAATATTTCAATCTCAGGTTGACCATAGAATCCATTTGGAGTCTAATTATTTTTTAAAAATGAAAAATGATTTCAAAAATAAAATTATTAATGGAGATAGTCTCCAAGAATTAAAAAAAATTCCACGTGAAACTTTTGATCTAATTTTTGCAGACCCTCCATATAATCTTCAATTAAAAAGCGAATTAGTCAGACCAGACAGATCTAAAGTAAATGCTGTAAATGACAAATGGGATCAGTTCGAAAATTTTAAAAAATATGATGAGTTTACATATGAGTGGTTATTAGAGTGTAAAAGAATTTTAAAAAAAGATGGAGCAATTTGGGTTATTGGAAGTTATCACAATATTTTTAGAGTTGGAACTGCAATACAAAATTTAGGATTTTGGATTTTAAACGATGTTATTTGGAATAAAAATAATCCTATGCCTAATTTTAGAGGAACACGATTTACCAACGCTCATGAAACATTGATTTGGGCATCTAAAAGTGAAAAATCAAAATATACATTTAATTACCAATCACTTAAATGTTTGAATGATGATTTGCAAATGAGGTCAAACTGGGATCTTCCTATTTGCAGTGGTGCAGAAAGATTGAGGAAAAATGGCAAAAAAGTGCATTCAACTCAAAAACCAGAGGCTTTACTTCATAGAGTTTTATTAGCATCTACAAATAAAAATGACATGATTTTAGATCCTTTTTTAGGTTCAGGAACAACAGCAGCGGTCGCAAAAAAACTTGGAAGGAATTATTTTGGTATAGAAAAAGAGAAAAATTATTTCAAAGCTGCAGAGAAAAGAATTAAAAATGCAAAACCTATTGAAGATGATTTACTTGATACACTTAAAAATAATAGATCAAAACCTAGAATACCGTTTGGATCATTAGTAGAGCTTGGAATAATTAAACCAGGTACTAATATTTTTGATAATAAGAAAAAAATTACTGCAAAAATTTTAGCAGATGGAAGTATTAAGCATAACCGATCTGAAGGATCAATTCACAAGGTTGCAGCAACTATCTTGGGAGCAGAAAGTTGTAATGGATGGACTTATTGGTATTATAAATCAGGAGACACTCTCAAACCAATTGATGATTTAAGACAAAAATTTCGACCAATAATTTCTTAAATAAAATTACTTGATTCAAACTTCAAATAATTGTCATATTGCTTATGTCAAAAAAAATCATTAAATTTCACCCTGCCATACTTAGAAAAAAATCGATTAAAGAATACACAGGTTACTCACAATCATTTGCATTTAAAATTAATAAGTTATCCTCGAGGTTGAAGAGATATACTGTTAGAAAGTTTAGAAAATATGATTTAGGAAATCCTGAACTTGTGGTGATAAGTCTCATAGGTCAAATCAAAGAAACATTGACAATTAAAGACCTCTCAACAGTTCATTGGATGGATAAAACACTAATCAGTAGAGCAAGTATAAAACTAATTCAAATGAAAATTCTTAAAAAAACTAATTCAGAAACTGATAAAAGGAGTCATTCTTTAGAGCTCACAAATAAAGGTAAAAAAATATTCGACGAACTTAAAGATGCAAAAAAAAATAGATATACAAAATTGGTAAAAAATCTATCCGAAAGTGAAGTTATACAGCTTAATACACTGTTAGATAAAATCACATCTAACTCAGAAATAAATTTAATTAAATAAAACTTAAATTTGAGTTTTCCTGATTTTTTTTGAGAGATTTAAGGCAACAACAGACATTTGTTCAGAAAATAATGAAGAAAATCCAGTATATTTTTTCGGATTTACTAGTTTTGTAATGTCTTTTTCTGTTAAGAATTTTTTTATTTTTGGACTTTTTTTAAGCACACTAACAAAAGAAACATTCTTTTTTGTAGAAATATTTAATATTTGATGAATAATTTTGTGAGCTTGCTGCCTACCAATATAAGTTCCTAATTTTAACATTACGGACTCTGATACAATTGAACCTTTAGAAATTTCAAGATTTTTTAACATGTTCTTTTTATTTATTTTCAAACCTTTTAAAACAAATTTAATTGCGGATAGTAAATGCCCAAATTTTATACACAATTGGTTTAAAGCATAGCTACTCATTAAATGGTTTTGTCTACTTCCCTCGTGTTCGTTAAGCATAGAGTCAAAAGTTATTGTTGCTAAACTTCTACATTCTGCAGATAAAGAAATAATATCTTGGCATATATGTGGGTTTCTCTTTTGAGGCATTGTACTGCTTCCAATATCTTCAGAAGTAATAGGCTCCTCTAACTCTGAAATTTCGTTTCTCATCAAATTATAAATTTCCTGGGCAATTTTTCCAAATGTTGTAGCTAACATAATTATATTTAAATTATATTCAGCAAAATGGTCTAAATGGCTTCTAGTAGGAATCCTGGAAGTTTTAAGTCCTAGCTTAATTGAAATTTTTTTTTGAAGTTTATTTCCATATTTACCAAATGACGCTGACGTCCCTACTGCACCCCCAAAAATACATTTAAAAACTCTTGGTTCAGACTCCTTGATTCTTTCTATATGTCTAGAGATCTCATCTATCCAACAAGCTACTTTATAACCAAACGTAATAGGCAAGGCATGTTGACCGTGAGTTCTACCTGCTATTAGATCATCTTTTGTTTTTAAAGATAATTTGCTTAACGATTTTAATAAATCACTTAGATCATTTAAAAAAATTTTATGTATTTTTCTTAATATTAATATATCTCCATTACTAACAATGTTTTGAGTCGTGCCACCCCAATGCACATACTTTTTACTATCTTTATCACATACCCGTGATAACTCCCATATAAGTGGTACAAGCTTATGTCCTGTTATTTTTAAATCTCTATAAATATTTTTCAAATTTAATTTTTTTAAATTACAATTTTTTGCAATTTTATTTCCAGCATTTTGAGGAATCATTTTTAGTTCAGACTGAGACCTAGCCATAGATGCTTCTACATCTAGCCAAGATTGCCATCTACTCTCTACACTTAATAAATTCTCTATATTATTCGATTTAAATTTTAGCCAAGAAGGGCTTGAATCAGGACGCATTTTATATCAATTTTTCAGTATCTTTTGAATATTTAAAAATTGATTTATTATCAACGAAGAATTTATATTTGTAACCTGCTTGAATATTTAATTTTTCATTTGAAATTATTTTAGAAGTTATTACTTCATCAGTTAAATCAGACGAACAATAAATAAGAGTGTCATTTCCTAAAAATTCTACTCTATTTACATTTAATTCTATGTTAAAAGCGTCATCTTTTGAACCTTTGAAAATTTCTTCTATCTCTAAGTTTTCCGGTCTAAACCCAATATAATAGTCTTGTTTTGATAATATATTCATTGCAGGACTTCCGATAAATTTTGCAACAAATAAATTATTCGGTTTTTCATAAATTTCTTTGGGAGTTCCAATTTGTTTTATAATTCCATCTTCCATTATTATGATTCGATCACCTAATCCCATAGCCTCGATTTGATCGTGAGTAACGTAAATAGTTGTTATTTTAACTTGATTCTGAAATTGTCTAATTTCCTCCCTGGCAGAATGTCTAAGCTTAGCATCTAAATTTGATAAAGGCTCATCCATTAAAAATGCGTCTGGATCTCTTACTAGAGCTCTTGCTAGAGCAGTTCTTTGTCTTTGACCTCCAGATGTTTCTCTGGGTTTTCTGTCTAACAAGTCAGAAATTTTTAACAATGTAGATGCCCATTCAACTTTTTCATTAATTTCACTTTTATTATAACCTCTAGACTCTAGTGGAAACTTAATATTTTCTCCTATTGTCATATGAGGATACAAAGCATAATTCTGAAAAACCATAGAAATATTTCTATCTTTAGGAATTGTTCTCGTTACATCGTTTTCACCGATTAAAATTTTTCCATAAGTTGGAAACTCAAGTCCAGAAATCATTCTAAGTAAAGTACTTTTACCACAGCCTGAAGGTCCTAGAAGAACTAAGAATTCTCCATCATTTACTCTTAAATTAATATCATTAACAGCTTTGACTTCACCAAACTCTTTAGTCAAATTTTCAACAACTACTGATGCCATAGATTTTTTATTTTTTTTCTTACTGGCGAAGAGATAATCACTTCGCCAGTAAAAATTAATTTTTTAAGCCGGACCCATCTCTTTAACAATTTTCTCTATTTCAGCGTGACCCCACTCGACTGCTGATTTAGGTGATTCATTGTTTAAGATGACTCTTTGAACAACCTGTGAAGGAATGTTTGCGGCGATTATTGCTCCCATGTAAGGATTGTAACCATTATTAACTATCACAACTTTTCCATTATCACAGTACATTCCAGCATCAGAAATAAAATCAACTGCATTCTCTAAATCGTAGTTGATTGCAACTAAATCTGGTCTAGAGCCTAAAGGATGAACTTTACTCTCTAATAGTCTTGGATCAGATTGTAAGCTTTTCTGAGGTGGAATAGTATGAGGATGTGCAGACAAAGAAAACTCTACCATTCTTTGATCTGTCAACAAATATTTTAGGAATTTTTTCCCTTCCTCAACATTTTTAGCTCCAAACTTAGGAGAGCCTACACCGTACCCATTGGTGTTTGCGTATTTTACTGCACAACCAGAAGGTCCAGCAGGAATTGTTGCGCCATATAATTTAGGCATCATATCAGGTGTTTTTGCAACAGTTTTTTGTGGAACTCTACCTCTTCCAAAAATTAAAGCAGTCGTGCCTGACATAAATGCTTTATCACCATATCCATAAGATGCATTTCCTTGTCCTGGAGGAGTGTAAGCAGACATTCTTTTCATGAATTCAAGAGCTTTTATGGTTCCCGGATTATTAAAAGTTACATTATAATCTTTATCAAAGTATGTGCCACCAGCTCCCCACATCATCATTGTAAGAAACATGCTGGTATATCTATTTTTACCGGCTGGTATCATCGTACCATATTGTTTGCTATCTCCTGATCCCTTAGTAAACATCTTGGTCTGCTCTTCCCATTCGTCCCAAGTCTTAGGAGGCTTAACTCCAGCTGCATCTAATAGGTCTTTTCGGTACCACATTACTGAGAAATGATTAACTGTGTAAGGTAGGTCTATTACTTTACCATTAGTTTTTACCAAATATGGACCTAATTCTCCTTCGCCCATTTCCCCATTAGCAATGCTATCTAAAGATGAGACCCATTTTTTATCAGAGTAAAACCTTCTTTCTTCAGGGTTAAGTTTAAAAACAGTAGGTAAGTTTCTGGCCATGCCCATAGCAGTGACTTTTTTAAGTCTGTCTTTTGAGCTAACTGTAGATATTTCTATTTTTATTCCTGGATTTAATTTTTCAAAATCCCTAGCGATCTTTTCATAAGCTACAACACTTTCAGTATCAGTCTCACCATGTAAGAAAGTAACTACTTTATCCGCCGCTATTGTGCTTGAAGAAAAAATTACTAGTGTAAAAATTGAAAAAAATAAATTTAATTTCCTAATCATTATTTCCTCTCATTGTTTGTTAAGTTGAGAAATTAAATACAAAATGAATAGACAAGTCAACTATTTAGTAGACAACTCAACTATTTGATGAGAAAATAAATTATAAATTTTAGAACTTTCAATTAAAAGTTGAATATGGAAAAAGCTACAGCAATATATCCAAATGATAAGAAATTAGCTTACGTATCTATTTTTCCAAGCTTTTTAGTAATACTATTTTTATCTTTTGTGCCTCTTCTTATAGTTATACGAAATAGTTTTCTTAAAATTGATACAGGAAGTTTTGAAGGAAAATTCGTAGGATTTAAAAATTATCTTTTTTTTCTATCTGACCCTTCTTTTCATAATGCTTTTATAAACTCAATGATATGGACCTTTGGCAGCGTAAGTCTAGATATGATATTAGGTTTGGGGCTAGCATTACTTTTAAATGAGAGTTTCAAGTTTAGAGGTTTTGCAAGAGCAGCCATTATAAGTCCTTACTTAATGCCAAGTATTGTTGCCATAACTGCATGGCGGTTCATGATGGACGATTTTAATGGAATAATAAGTCATTTTTTAATGAAATTAAATATTATTGATGAACCTATTGGATGGTTAAGTGACCAAGATTGGGCAATGTTTGCAGTGATCATGATAAGCGTTTGGAAACTATTTCCTTTTATTGTGATTGCTGTCTTAGGTATATTACAATCAATACCTAATGAATTATACGAAGCAGCTAGAATAGATGGGGCGGGTCCTTGGAGAAGGTTTTTTAAGATAACCTTTCCTTTTATATTGCCTGTTTTTCTTTTGAGCTCATTACTTAGAGCAATTTGGACATTTCATAAATTTGATATTATTTTAATTTTAACAGATGGAGGTCCATTAGACACTACTAACACGCTTCCTATGTTTGTGTTTTATGAGGCTTTTACAACATTTAAAATGGGGAGAGCGTCAGCCTCTGCAATCTTAATGTTATTAATACTTTTAGTACTTGCATTAATATATTTATATTTATTGAGGAGAGCAGAAAAAAAATCATGAGAGCTGCAGTACCTAAAAATGAGGAAATCTTCGACATAAAAAGATTTGGAAGAAGGATAATGTTGTATTCTGCAGTTATTGTATCAATTTGTGTTGTCTGTTTTCCAATGCTTTACATCTTTGTTAGTTCATTCAAACCAGGATCTGAACTAGTACAAGTTCCTCCTACTCTTTTTCCTGGGGAGTGGACATTAGATAATTATAGAGAACTTTTTAGGCAACAAGATTTTATGACATATTTTAAAAATAGTGTACTTCTTGCAGTTATCGCTACACTTTTATCAATAATACTGGGATCAGTCGGTGCATATGCATTAAGTAGATTTAACTTTAGACCTATACAAATTTTTGGTCAACTCAGTCTTTTGAGCTATATGTTGCCTGAAGTATTAATTGTAATTCCTCTTTATGTTTATGTTGCTAACTTTGGTCTAGCAGATACTTTAACATCTTTAGTTCTTGCTAATATTTGTTTCACTTTACCATTAACTCTTTGGTTTATGAAATCATATTTTGCTGCAATTCCAATTGCACTTGAAGAAAGTGCAATGATAGATGGAAATACTCGACTTCAGGCTTTTAGAAAAGTAACATTGCCATTAGCACTACCTGGTCTAGTTTCAGTAGGAATTTTTAGTTTTAATCATACATGGAATGAATTTATATTTGCCTTAGTTTTTATTTCGTCTGATGGCAAATCAGTATTACCTTTAGCTCTAGTTAGGTGGATGGGTCAAGACACAATACATGATTGGGGTGCCATGATTGCTGCATCGGTAATAATCATTATTCCAACACTTGTATTTTTTATGATTATACAAAAAAAACTTATATCTGGAATGGCCTCTGGTGGTGTAAAAGGAGGTTAATGAAAATTGACAAGGTTGAAGCACTTAAGGTAGATGTGCCTCTTAATAAAAGTTTTGGAGGTGGAACCTATAATGTTGATAGAAGGACTGCAATAATAACAAAAATTTATACCAATGATGGTATTATTAGTGAGGTATTTGCAGGAGATGACAGATATAAAAGTGATTTAATATTAAAAAGTATTAATGAAATTTTAGGTCCTGATATCATTGGTTCTGATCCAAATGAATTAGAGACTATTTGGAATTTATTATTTATGAAGCACGTTAAAAATGCTGCTACAGATAATAGACCAATTTTAAAGAATACACTAATAAGAGCAATTGCATGCATTGATTTTGCAATCTGGGATATTATAGGAAAATCAAAAAAAAAATCAGTAGTTGATTTGCTTGGGAAAAAAAAAGAAAAGCTAAAAGTTTCTACAATAGGTGGCTACTATGTAGATGGGAAAGATGAAAATGGGATTCAAGATGAAATGAAGATGTATGAAGATCTTGGGTTCAAAGCATGTAAATTTAAGATCGGCAAATTAGAACCTAAGGAAGATTTTAAAAGAGTTATAGCAGCAAAAAAAGCTGTAAGTAGTGATTTTGATCTAATGGTTGATGTAAACTGCGGCTATAGTGTTGAAGAGGCTTTTCAGTTTTGCGAAATGGCAAAAGATATTAACGTAAGATGGCTAGAGGAACCATGTCATTGGTGGGATGATATTAACTTTATGTCAGAATTAAAAAAAAAAACAAAAATTAAAATAGCTGCTGGGCAAAGTGAGATTAATCATTATGGAATAAGAAGAATGGTAGAAAAAAATTCAATAGATGTTTGTAATCTAGATAGTTTTCATGCTGGAGGAATAACTGAATGGAAAAGAGCAGCTAAAATTTGTAATGAACATAATATTGAAATGGCACATCATGAAGAGGCATCAATTTCTCGTCATCTTCTTGGTTCAGAGGTTAAAGGTACCTATGTTGAAATTTTTGCAGATTCAAATAGAGATCCTGTTCATGAGAAAATTTGGATTAATAAACCAAAAATTAGTGATGGCTACATAGATGTTCCTAGAGAAGTCGGGCTTGGCGTTAAATTGGACTGGGATCTTGTAAAAAAATATAGTTAAGTTTTCAAAATTGATGTTGAAAAATCTATCTATTTTACTTTTAGTTGCAATAAGTGGTGCAACAGTAGCTTATTATTTAAACTTTCCATTGCCATTTTTTTTAGGGCCGGTCATTTCGGTTATGATACTTAGTTTTTCAGGCTTTACTTTTAAAATTCCAGAAATAATTTGGACAACAACAAGGATTGTAATCGGTATTTACATAGCTTCAAAGCTTTCACCAAGTATTATTAATGATGTAATAAAATGGAGTGGAAGCTTCATAATGCAATTTTTAATGATTTTTATTAGCATTTTTTTATTGTCATTATTTTACAGAAGATTTTGTAATTTTGATTTGCCAACGTCTGTTTCCTCTTCAACACCAGGCGGTGCAACTGCTGTCTTCTTAATATCAGAAGATCTAGGCAATATTGATGTAAGGAAACATTTTATAACTCATCTTTCAAGAATGTTTTTTATTGTAACTATTCTACCGTTTTCTATTCAATATTATCTTGGTGACAACAGCTATGTTTACAAAAAAGAAATATACTTTGATTTAAGTCAGTTTGCATCAATCTTAGTAGTATCATTAGTTTCTGTTTTGATAATGAAAAAAATAAAATCTCCATCTCCATATTTTTTAGGACCTGTGATTGGATGTGGCGCTTTATATGTTTCTGGTTTTACCAAAATAGTATTCCCTGATATTGGACTCAATATATGTTTACTTATTATTGGTAGTTTTATTGGGTCAAGATTTCAAAATTATAAAGTTAAAGATTTTTTTTTAAATTTAAAATTTAGTATAGTTGGAATTATTTTAATTTTTCTTATAACGATAATATTTGCTTACTTAACACATTTAATTTTTGATTTAGATTTTCTTGCACTGATTATTTCTTATTGTCCAGGTGGTTTATACGAAATGACTGGAATGGCACTTGCATTTAATTATGAACCAGATTTCGTATTAGCACACCATGTTATAAGACTTTTTACTATTATGATCTGTATGCCATTTATAATGAAATATATATTTTCAAATAGTTAGTTTTTATAAATTTTACCCAAGTAATTTTCTAAGAATGTTTTGTTCTTAGTTAATACTTTTAATCCTATATTTCTGAAGAACACTATAATTGGATTTGACACATGAAAAGCAAATTGATTTAGTTTTGATCTATTATTAATCATTTTTACTCTTGAAACTCTATTAATATAATAATCAGTTTTATTATGTATGATGCTCTCAAATAATTCTGATGCACCTTCAATAGATTGTGAGGCTCCTTGCGCAAAAGAAGGTGGAAACGCAAAAAATGCGTCTCCAACAAGATATATATTTTCAACTGATTTGTGAAAATCTTTACTAACAAAAACTGGGAAGCACTTGATATTATTTATATTACTTAAAATTGAAGAAGAAATTTTATTTTGTAATTTATTTTTAATTCCCTCAATAAAAGCTTTTTCGTCAAAAAGGCTATAGTTTTTAAGCTCATTTGCAGTTAATTGATGTTTTAAAACTCCAATAAAATTCAATTCTCTACTACTATTATCAATTGGATAAATAACATAATGAAGATCATGACCTACAAATAAAGAAATATTCATTTCATTTAAATTAATTAAGTTACCCCGTGGGATTTTACCTCTAATTGCAATACAATTATTATAAGTTGGCTCAATTTGATTATTAGAAACTAAGGATTTTCCTTTAGAAAAAATACCATCAGATATAATTAGATATTCACAAATAAAATTTTGATTATTCTTAAAAGTTAAATTTATTTGATCATTTTTTTTTTCGATTTTCTCAATGCTATGCTCATATTTTATAACCTGTTCATCCAATCTATTTTTTAAAAATTCAATTAATGTAGATCTTTTCATTGTAGTGTATTTACAATCCTCAGAATTATATTCAGAGATATTCAAATCGGATATTTTTTTTTGATTTTTAATCTCATAAAAATCAATTTTTTCGGGATTGAACTTTTCTTTATTTTCTATTTCATTAAATCCAATTTTGTTTAAAAGCTTGATACTATTGGTTGAAAGTTGGATCCCATACCCCTCCTCTAACTCTACTGAGTGCTTTTTTTCAAATATTGTAACTTGATAATTAGGATTATCTTTAAATAAATTAGCAATAAATAAACCTGAAATTCCTGCTCCTATAATTCCAATTTTTTTCATTTATTACTTTCTAGGTATCTAACAATTCTTTTTGTAAAAGTTGGTAATGTGTAGTTTTTTAACTTCTTAGGATCGATCCAGTGGGAAGTTGGCAATGAACCTACTTTATTCTTATGTTCAATTTTTATATTCATATTCATATTTGACATCTTGAAATTAACTATATCTGTTGAACTTATAGGCTTTGATAATTCTTGCATTGGAAAAATACTAAAATTTTTCAAAAAGTTAAATTTAGTATTTTTGATCAAAAGATATTTATTTTTATCTTTATATACTTTTAACAAATAATATTTATTGTTATTTTTTTTTTTGATTTTAGTAAGTAGGAAATCTTTTTTTTTTAAAGCAATACAGTTATTTGAAATTGGACATTGTTCACAATGAGGATTATTCGGTTTACAGATTAAAGCTCCTAGTTCCATTAAGGCTTGAGCATAATCACTTGCCCTATTCGAAGATCCAAAGATTTTTTTTTTCTCAATTAACTTCTCTTTATTAATTTCATTTTCTTTTTTTAAATATAAATATCTTTTAAGAACTCTTTCAATGTTTCCGTCTAAAGGGATAATACGTTTATTGAAAGCTATAGCTGATATCGCACTTGCGGTATAATCACCAATACCTGGAAGAGATTTTAATTCTAAATATTCTCTTGGAAGTTTTTTATCAAATTTTTTAACAACTAATTGTGCAGTTTTTTTTAAATTTTTAACTCTAGAATAATAGCCAAGACCCTCCCAAAGCTTAATCAGTTTTTGATTTTCGAAATTTGCTAAAGTCTCTAAGTCAGGAATATTTTTTATAAATCTATTAAAGTAAGGGATTACTGTCGCTACCTGAGTTTGCTGTAACATAAATTCACTAACTAATGTGTAATATTGCTTTTTTTTATGAGAGACTTTTTTTCTCCAGGGTAAAACTCGCTTATTTATGTCATACCAATTAAGAATTTTATTTGTTATTATTTGATCTTTCATATGCAATTTAAAAATAATACTAAGCAGAGAAATGTCTCCATTCAAGGCTTAAGATCTTTTAAAGACACTTTGCCAAAAAATGTAAAAAGGATTATTAATAAAAAAGGTCACATTTATTCAGAAACCCTGAGTAATTGGAAATACCTTGTAGGTGACGAGTTGTTCAAGTGCTGCTATCCAAAAAAATTTAAAAGTTCAAATAAATTTGGTGTAAGTACATTAGTGATAATGGTCAAAAGAGGCCACGAAGTTGACACAGAATATTCAAAAAAAGATATTTTAAATAAGATGAATGCTTATTTTGGTTATGAAGTTGTTGAGAAACTTAAATTCATTAGTTTTGATAATGAACAAAAAGTTTCCCCTAAACTAGAAATTAATGAGAAAAATGTGACAATAAATAGATTTAAAGACAAAATCAGTGATGTTAAAAATAAAAAAATTAAACAATCATTATTAGAGCTAACTAAAGTGTTTAAAAAAAAATGAAAAAAATTTTAATAATTTCAATATTTTTTTTCTTCAGTGCGCTAAGTGCTCAAGCTGACGAAATTAAAAGAATTCTTGTAGGAAATAAGAGTGCAAAAATATCTATCATCGCTTTTGAATCTTTAACTTGTAGCCACTGTGCTAATTTTCATAAAGATGTTTATCCATTATTAAAGAAAGAGTATCTAGATACAGGTTTAGCTAAAATTGAATTTAGACATTTTCCTTTGGATATGGCAGCATTTAATGCATCTAAAGTTTCTCAATGCAAGAATGATGGAGATCCAGAAATACTTGAAAGCTTGTATGCCAATCAACAGAAATGGGTAAGAGGAAATACAGTTGAGGAGGCAAATATAAATCTTCAAAAATTTTTAATCAGTGAAGGACATAGTGTTGATTTTGAAAATTGTATAAATAACAAGCAAATAGAAGATTTTGTATTAAATGATCGAATCGATGGAGTAAAAAACTTCAAAGTTAATGCTACTCCTACGATAATAATTAATGACAAAAAGTTTGAAAAAACTCTAAATTACAAAAATTTAAAAAAAGCTCTTGAAAAACTGATATAAGTTAAGTCATGGAGTTTAAAAAAATCCAATTAAATGGATTTAAATCTTTTGCTGATAAAGCTGACTTTTTAATCGAAGATGGCCTAACGGGTATTGTTGGACCTAATGGATGTGGAAAATCTAATATTGTTGAATCTTTAAGATGGGCAATGGGTGAGACATCTGCCAAGAGTATGCGTGGTTCAGGAATGGAAGATGTAATATTTTCTGGTACCTCAAATAAATCATCAAAGAATATTGCTGAAGTTACAATAGAAGTTGAAAATAAAAACGGAAAAGGTCCAGTTCAATATCGAGATCACGATCAAATTCAAATTAAAAGAAAAATAGAAAAAGATAAAGGCTCAAAATTTTATATTAACGGTAAAGAAGTAAGAGCTAGAGATGCTCAAATGTTTTTTGCAGATCTATCCACTGGTGCACATTCTCCATCAATGATTAGTCAAGGAAGAATTGGAGCTTTGGTAACTGCTAAACCTACAGATCGAAGAGCAATTTTGGAGGAGGCAGCAGGTATTTCTGGACTTCATGTAAGAAGGCATGAAGCTGAATTAAGATTAGGTGCTGCAGAAAATAACCTTAAAAGAGCTGATGAGCTTAGACGACAACAAGAAAAGCAACTAGCAAATCTTCAAAAACAGGCCGAGGAAGCAACAAGATATAAACTTATTTCTGAGGAAATAAAAAAAATAGAGGCAGGTTTATATTATTTAAAACTAATTGAGATAGACAAAGAAATCAGGATAGAAAATGAAATAAATAACGAAGCTGAGGGTGAAGTAGAGGGCTTTAATAAAAAAATATCAGAATTAGAGAGTTTAATAAAACTTTCAACAGATAAAGTTTCTCCGTTAAGAGAAAAAAATATAGAAAATTTATCGAGAATACAAAGACTTAATCTAGAACTTCAAAGCTTAGATGAAGAAAATACAAGAACCCAAGATGAAATCGAAACTATAAAAAAATCAATCCAAACTCTTGATGATGATATCACTAGAGAAAAAGGAATAGTTATTGATGCGAATTCTAATGAAAAACGACTTAAAGAGGAAAAAACAGATTTAATAGAGACAGACTCTAGATATTTTGAAACAGAAAAACAATCTAAGGAAGAACTAGAGTTAGCAAAAAATAGGTTAAAGGAGGAGCAAAAAACAGTCGATGACGTTGTAAACAAGATAGCTGAAGGAACTGTAAATATTAGTATTGGACCAATAAAAAATGTAAAAAATACTATCTCAAGGATTAAAGAATTAATTGATGCTAATGAAATTAATCAAGCTATTACTTTGTTAGATAGATGCAATATCGAACTTGATAATTATTTGGGTGACCTAAAGGATGAAAATTCAAGAAGAGAATTATTAAGTATTAATGAAAAATCACAAAATATTAAATTACTTCAAGAAAAATATGCTGATGCTTACAGTAAAAATCAATCAATTAAAAATGAGTCCATTAAAAGAAATCAAAGAATTAAAAGTATCGAGACTGAGATTGAAAGTTGGATAAATTTATTATCAAATTCAGAAAAAATGGTTACAGAACTTACTGAAAGAAAAAATAAATTAAAACTACAACTTAATGATTTAGAAAATCAACCGAAAGTTCAAGCAGAAAGAAAAGGTCAAATTTCAGAGAATTTAAGAATTTCAGACAAAGAAAAAATCGACAACGAATTAATTATTGATGAAACTGATAAAAATATTGAAAGTCTTAGAAATGAGTTAAATGAAATTCAAGAACAATCAATACAAATCAGAGAGAGAAAAGCTAGTTCTGGAGCAACTATTGAGGGTCTTCAAAAGAGAAAAAGCGATTTGTTGGACCGTATTAGTTCTGAGCTTAACCTTGATGAAGATAATATTTTAGAAAATTCAAATTTAAATGGTGTTGATGAACTCCCAAACGCTGTTGATCAAGAAGATGCGTTGGATAAAAAGAAGCAAGAAAGAGAAAGGTTTGGCTCTGTAAACTTAAAAGCAGACGAAGAAACTAATAAATATGAGGAAGAGATTAAAAAAATGGAGAAAGATCGAGCGGATTTAGTAACAGCTATTGTAAAACTGAAAGATAGTATAAATGAACTTAATCAAAAAGGACGAGAGAGATTAATTGAGGCTTTTGAGAAAGTTAATAGAAAGTTTAATGAGGTCTATACAAAATTGTTTAATGGAGGAAATGCAAAATTAGAATTAGTTGACTCTGATGATCCTCTAGAAGCTGGATTAGAGATGTTGGTAAGCCCTCCTGGAAAAAGATTACAATCAATAACCTTGTTATCTGGTGGAGAACAAGCACTAACTGCACTTTCATTGATCTTTGCAGTATTTTTAACTAACCCATCTCCAATTTGTGTTTTAGATGAGGTTGATGCACCACTAGATGACGCAAATGTAACGAGATTTTGCAGTCTGCTTGAAGAGTTGACTAAAATAACAAATACTAAGTTTATTATTGTAACTCATCATGCTTTAACCATGTCTAAAATGAATAGATTATATGGAGTAACTATGCCTCAAAAGGGTATTAGTCAGTTAGTTGCAGTTGATTTACAAAAAGCAGAGAGTATGGTTGCCTAGACTATACAAATGCCAAAAGATCCGTTAAAAACTCGCCTAGAGATTGCAAAAAACAAGGTTTCTAAGAAAAATCTTTTTGATAAAAAAAGCAATCCCTCACCTATTGGAACAGCCTTTAAATTAAGCACTGAACTGGTCGCTGCAGTTGCTGTAGGGACAATTATTGGGTTTATTTTTGATAAGACCTTTGGTACTAAACCATGGTTTATATTAATATTTTTTTTTGTGGGAGTAGTTGCCGGAATAACGAACGTAATTAGATCTGCAAAAAATATGCAAAAATAAGTATTTATGGCGGCAAATCCTATGTCTCAATTTGATGTATATCGAATTGGACCTGAAATAAAAGTTGGAGCATTTGATATATCTTTTACTAACGCCAGTTTGTTTATGATTATTAGTACAGTTTCGATTTTACTTGTGTTTAACTTTGGCTCAAAAAGAAATTCAGTATTACCAAATAAAATACAACTACTAGCAGAGCTAAGTTATACATTTGTTGCAAAAATGATAAGTGATACAGCTGGATCAAAAGCAAAACCCTATTTTGCGTTTATATTTTCTTTATTTATGTTTGTTCTCTTTTGTAACATGTTTGGCATGATCCCTTACACATTTACTGTAACAAGTCATATAATCGTTACATTTATTTTAGCAGCATTTATTTTCATTGGGGTAACTGTCATTGGCTTTATTAAGCATGGTTTTGGTTACCTAAAATTATTTGTCCCTAGCGGGGTCCCAGCTGTGCTACTACCCTTAATAGTAGTCATAGAAATTATATCTTATTTAAGTAGACCAATAAGTTTATCAGTTCGATTATTTGCGAATATGATGGCTGGTCACACAATGATGAAAGTTTTCGGAGGCTTTGTGATAAGTCTTGGATTAGTCGGTGGTTGGCTTCCACTGAGTTTTTCGGTTGCATTAACAGGTTTAGAGATCTTAGTCGCTTTTCTTCAAGCTTATGTTTTTGCAATCTTAACCTGCATCTATTTAAATGATGCATTAAATTTACACCATTAATTAACCAAGGAGGAAATAATGGAATTAGAAGCAGCAAAAATGATCGGAGCTGGTTTAGCAGCAATTGCTTTAGCAGGTGCCGGAGTAGGTATCGGAATAATTTTTGGAAATTATTTGTCTGGAGCGATGAGAAATCCGTCTGCAGCACAAAAACAGTTTCCTAATTTACTTTTAGGTTTCGCTTTAGCGGAAGCTACAGGATTATTTGGATTAGTAGTTGCATTAATCATTTTATTTGCGTTTTAAATTAATGATTAAAAAAATATATTTTCAGTCGATATTTTTTAGCTTCTTATTTTTTAACGAAGCATTTGCAGCTGAAAGCGGAGGTATGCCTCAACTAAATCCTGAGTTTTGGATCTCTCAAATTTTTTGGTTAATACTTACTTTTGGAACTATGTATGTTGTTTTGTCAAAATTCATACTGCCAAAAATTAGTAACAATTTAGAATCGAGAAAATCTCAAATTTTAGAAAATATTGAGGCCGCAGAAAAACAAAGAGAAGATAGTGAAGTTAAGCTTAAGGAATATGATGAAGTTATATTAAAGAGTAAGAATGAGGCTAAAACTATGTTTAATCAAACAAGAGAAAAAGCGCTAAAAGATATAACGGCTAAAAAAGAGGTTTTAGATCAGCAAATTGATGATGAAGTTAATAAAGCTGAAAAAGAAATAGAAGCTTTAAGAGTTAGCGCTCCAGATAAAATAAATAAAATAGCAATTGAAACTTCTTCAGAACTTTTAGAAAAGTTAATTGGTTCCGGCGTTAACAGTAGTAGCATATCTGCAATTGTTGATGATCTATCGAAAAGAAATGGGAATAAATACTATGGCAATTGATGCAACATTTTGGGTAGCAGTATCATTTCTAATCTTTTTTGGTGCTTTAATTTATTTAAAAATTCCACAAAAAGTTTCTCAAATCCTAGATAAAATGATCTCTGATATTAAAAATGAAATTAATGAGAGTGAAAAATTAAGAACTGAAGCAAAAAATTTGCTAGATAATGCTCAAAAAAAATTAGATACCGCTCAAAAGGTTAGTAATAACATTTTAGATCAAGCAAAAAAAGACTCGGATAGATTGGTAATAGAATTAAACGATAAATTTCATAAATCTTCTGAGATCAAAAAAAATCTTGCTGAAAATAAAATAAGTCAAATGAAAGAAGCAGCTATAAAAGAGATAAAAGATGCTTCAATTAAAATAGCAGTGGACTCAGTTAAAAAAATTATATCCACATCAGTAGATAAATCAAAACTCGATGCTGTATTTCAAAAAAATTTAGATGAGACTAAAGAGCAGCTAAAAAAAATTAGCTCATAATACACTTACAATTTCCTAAAAAAACTATAAATTATTAATATGAATTCTATAGTGATTGGATCTGGATTTGGAGGGATTGCTGCAGCTTTACGTCTAAAGGCAAAAGGTCATCAAGTTAAATTAATTGAAAAGCATCCTGATCTTGGTGGTAGAGCTAGAGTGTTTAAGAAAAATGGTTTTATATTTGATGGTGGCCCGACTGTAATTACAGCACCCTATTTAATTAATGAGTTGTTTGAATTATTTAAAAAGGATCCAAAAAACTACATCGAGTTATCTCCTCTTAAAATTTGGTACCAATTTATTTTTGAGGATAAATCTAAATTTAATTATTCTGGTGATGAAGATAATATGGTTAAACAAATAGAGGATATAAGTAAAGATGATGTTGACGGATATCAAAAATTAGTGAGTTTTACCAAAAAGATTTTTGATAAAGGGTTTACAGAGTTAGCAGATGTTCCTTTTGATAAACCTTTTGTAATGATGCAACAACTTCCAGCGCTACTTAAACTTAAAAGCTATAAATCAGTTTACTCATTAGTATCTTCATTTATAAAAAATGAAAAATTAAGAAGAATGCTCAGTATGCATCCACTATTAGTAGGAGGTAATCCATTCACCACTACTTCAATTTATGGACTAATACTTTACTTAGAGAAAAAATGGGGAATCCATTATTCTATGGGAGGCACAGGGAATATTATTAAAGGTCTAGAAAAACTTATGCTTGAAGAGAGAATTGATATAATCAAAAATAGTGAAGTTACTGAGATCATTTCAAAAAGTAATAAAATTACTGGTATTAAATTAAACAACCAAGAAATCATTGAGGCTGAAAACGTTGTTTGTAATGCAGATCCACCAGCTTTTTACGAAAAAATGTTAAAAAAAAATGATCAAGGCTCTTTTATTTTTAATTGGAAAAAGAAAAGAATGGAATATTCAATGGGTCTTTTTGTTTACTATTTTGGAACAAAAAAGGTTTATGAAGATGTTGAGCATCATACAATTAAGTTTGGAAATAAATACAAAGAACATCTGGAAGATATTTTTAATAATAAGAAATTAAATAACGATATTAGCTATTATCTACACAGACCCTCGGCAACTGACAAATCAATGGCACCGGAGGGAAATGACTGTTTTTATGTTCTAGTCCCAGTTCCCAATAATCAATCTAAAATCGATTGGCGAACTGAAGGTGAAAACATGAAAAATTTAGTAATTGATAAAATGGAAAAAGATTTAATGCCAAATCTTAGAGAAAATATTGTAGCTGATTTTTATTTAACCCCAGATTATTTTGAAAAAGAACTAAACACAAAGTTTGGATCTGGATTTTCAATTCAGCCTAAATTCACTCAATCTGCATATTTTAGATTTCATAATAAATCTGAAATTTATGACGGACTTTATTTTGTTGGAGCTGGAACGCACCCAGGAGCTGGGGTACCCGGAGTATTATCTTCAGCAAAAGTCTTGGATAAACTGCTTTAATGTCTGCTAAAAATTATCTAGCAACATATGCAAAATCTTTTAACTGGGCTGGTTTTTTTTTACCAAAAGACACTTATAAAAAGTGTTCAGCACTTTACGATTTTTGCAGAGTAGCTGATAATATTGCAGATGATGAAAACACTGTTACAGTCAAAAAAGAGAAATTTAAAAAATTTAAAGATAATTTTAAAAATAAAAATTTTAACGATCCAATAATTAAAAATATTTGGGGTCTAATTTCTGAGTATAATATTCCAATTACAATTATTCATGATTTATTTGACGGTATAAATTCAGATATCAAAGAACAGGTAAAGTTAACTACAGAAAAAGAGTTATTAATTTATTCTTATCGAGTAGCAGGTACTGTAGGACTAATGATGGCAAAGATATTAAAAGTAAATAAAAAAAATTCTTTAAAATCTGCAATTGATCTTGGTATCGCTATGCAACTAACAAATATTTCAAGAGATGTAATTGAAGATTTTAATAATAACAGGGTCTACATTGATCAAAATTTTGAAAATATAAAATCTACAATTGAATTATCAGAAAAATTTTATGAAAATTCTTTTTACTCAATTAAAGAAATACCCTTAAGTTTTAGATTTTCTATTTTAGTTGCAAGAAGAGTTTATAGAAAAATTGGTTATAAAATTTTAAACAAAAAAAACTTTGAAAATTATAAAAAATCAGGAAAAATTTATGTCAATAGTTTAGAAAAAATAGTTGAAACATTACTTTCAATAATTGATTTACTTAAACTTGTATTAACCAATAATAATGATGATAATATTGATCATGACCATTATTTAATTAATGAAGAAATTAAATTAGATGAGAGAATTTGACTATATAATTATTGGCGGCGGTTGCGCTGGGTTATCTTTGGCATATGAATTAGAAATTCATGAAAAATTCAAAAATAAAACATTAGCAATTATTGAACCAAGAAATGATTATATTAGAGATAAAACCTGGTCTTTTTGGAAAGTTGCAGCTCATAATTTTGAAGATTGTGTAAAGCACAGCTGGAGTAATTTTTCTGTCAATATACCTAATCAAACTAAATATGTACAATGTGATAACTCTCCTTACCAATCAATTGATAGTGGGCTGTTTTACGATAAGATAATCAACACTTTAAAAAAAAATACTAATATCAATTTTTTTAAAAATATAAATGAAATAAGTACTAAAAATTCATTTATTTTTAATAGTGTTACCAATGTTTCTGACAGTAAAAATGATTTATGGCAACATTTTTCAGGAATTGAGATTGAAACAAATAAAGATGTTTTTGACAACCAAATATTTAATCTAATGGATTTTGATTGTGAACAAAGAAACAGTGTGCACTTTTTTTATACTCTACCATTTTCAACAAAAAATGCTCTTATTGAGACAACATGGATCTCTGATTTAAATCATCCATCAAATCAGGATTATTCAATACAGCTAGAAGATTATATTAAAAATAAATTAAAAATTAAAAATTATGAGATTAAATTCAAAGAAACTGGTGCTATCCCATTGTTTCATCCACAAAATATAAAAAAAATAAATCAGATGGAAATTGGTACAGCAGGAGGCATGACCAGATTAAGTACCGGATATACTTTCATGAATATTCAAAGCCAAAGCAAATATATTAGAGAAAATTTTGAAAATATTCAAAAAGTAAATAATTTTACCGTAAATTCAAAGTATAAATTCTTAGATAACATATTTTTAAAAGTATTAAAAAAAAATTCAGAAAAAATGCCAGAGATATTCTTTAAAATGTTTAATTGTTCTCCAAGCACAGTTATCAATTTTTTATCAAATAAAAGTAATATTTATGAGGACTTCTCTATTATTTTAAAGATGCCAAAACGGGTTTTTTTGAAGGAATTGTTTTGAAATGAGCACTCAAATAAAAAAAATAAATCTAAATCACTCTTTTATTTTTTTTTTATTTTGTAATATATTTTCAGTAATTGTCTTTAAATTTAGTAATTTAAATATATCGACCATGATATGTTTGTTGCTTATATTAATAATAGGTGTTTCGCATGGTGCACTCGATCATTTAAAAGGTAAAAAACTTCTTTCAATTTTAAACATTAAAAAATTTTATATTTTTTATTTAATTTACACACTTGTGTCTCTCTCAGTGATATTGATATGGACTATTGTACCAGCTATTACTTTAATAATTTTTTTGGCTGTTGCTTCTTTTCATTTTGGTAAAGAAGATACACAATTTTTAATTAACAAAAATACAAAATTAACTCCAATACTTTATTTTTTTAGAGGCTTATTAGTTATTATTTTGCCTTTGTACTTCAATTTTGATGAGACAGTGTCTATATTTAAAATGTTGCTGATTGAGAATGAGCAATTTTACTCAAGTTTAAATTTTATTGAAAAGTATAAAATAATTGAAATAGCTATTAGCTTAAGTGCATTATCGAGTGTCATTTTATTTTTAATTGAGTTTAACTTTAATAAATTTGCAATTTTTTTAGATTTCTTCTCGATTATAATTTTAAATTATTACCTATCTCCATTAATTGCATTTACTATTTACTTTTGTTTTTTACATTCTATTAGGCACACAGTTTCTCTTGCTCTTGAAATGGATAACACAAATCTAAACAATGGTTTTAGATTATTTGTCAAAAAGGCTTTTCCATTAACAGTTTTGACTGCTATTTTCTGTTTAGTGGGTCTTTATTTCCTAAATAATGTCTATGAATTAAATAGTGCGATATTAAAAATAATTTTTATAGGTTTGGCGTCTTTGACCTTTCCACATATATTGCTGGAATATTTTTTAGAAAAAAATGAAAAATAAAGAATTAAACATCCTATTATCTGCGCCACGCGGATTTTGCGCAGGTGTTGAAAGAGCAATTGAAATTGTTGAAAAATCAATTCAAAAATTTGGTGCTCCAGTTTACGTTCGTCACGAAATTGTTCACAACAAGCACGTGGTTGACAACCTTAAAAATAAAGGAGCCATATTTGTAGAAGAGCTTGAGGAAATTAAAGACAAAACTAGACCTGTTATTTTTTCTGCTCATGGTGTGCCAAAAAAAATACCAGAGGATGCAAAAAACTATAAAATGACTTATGTAGATGCAACATGTCCTTTAGTTTCAAAAGTACATAGAGAGGCAGAAAATCTGAATAAAGCTGGATATCACATTATTTTAATTGGACACGAAAACCATCCAGAAGTTGTTGGAACTATGGGGCAGCTTCCGGAAGGTGCAGTAAAACTAATTCAGAATGAGTATGAGGCTAAAAATTATCACACTGAAAAATTTCATAAAATTGCCTATATAACTCAAACGACATTATCAGTAGATGACACCAAAGAAATAATAAAAATCTTAAAAAATAAATATCCATCAATGAAAGAACCAATGAAGGAAGACATTTGTTATGCCACAACAAATAGGCAGGCTGCTGTAAAGAATATTGCAAAACAATGTGAAATGTTTTTTGTGATTGGAAGTAGAAACTCCTCAAACTCCGTAAGATTAGTTGAGGTTGCGAAAAAATCAGGATGTGAGAATGCTCACTTAATTCATTCCGAAAGTGAAATCCCATATGATGAAATAAGAAAATTTAACACTATAGGTATATCATCAGGTGCGTCTGCTCCGGAAATTTTAGTTGAAAATTTCATAAATGCGCTCAAAAATAAGTTTACTATAAATATAAATGAAGTTGAAGTAATAAAAGAAAATGTAATTTTTAAAATCCCCAATAAATTAAATTAGATGGCTGTTTATACAAAAATAGATAAGAATGATATTAAAATAATAAATAATAAGTTTGATATAGATAATATTATAAACTTCCAAGGAATTAAACAAGGAATTGAGAACACAAATTATTTATTAAAATCAAAAAATAAAAAATTTATCCTTACTATTTTTGAAAAAAGAGTTTCAGAAAAAGATGTTCCTTTTTTTATGGAACTAATGGATAATTTAAATAGCTCTAGAATAAATTGTCCAAAACCTCTGAGAACCAAAGGTAATAGTTATCTGATAAAATTAAAAAAAAAAACTGCCTGTATTGTCTCTTTTTTAGAGGGAAAAGATAAAAAAAAAATTAATATTAAAGATTGTTACTCTGTTGGAAAAATTACTGCTCGAATGCATTTGGTAACAAAAAAACTGAAACTTTATCGCAAAAACTCAATGGGTATTAAAAATCTTTACTCTTTATTAAAAAGTATCAAGTTTAAAGGCAATAAATTTTCAAAAATAGATCTTTTTTTGAAAAATAATTTTAAGGATATCAATAAGCAGTGGCCAAAAAAGTTACCAAATGGAATTATTCATGGGGATTTATTTATTGATAATATATTTTTCAAAAAAAATAAACTCTCAGGGATTATAGATTTTTACTTTGCTGGAAACGATTATTTTATGTATGAAATTGCAATTTGTATTAACTCCCTATGTTTTGATTTAACGGGTAAAAAATTTTCAATGAATAAACAAAAAATTAAAAGTTTAATTAAAGGCTATGAGAGTGTTAAGAAAATTTCTTCTAGAGAAAAAAATGCTATTAATGTTCTATGTAGAGGGGCAGCTTTGCGTTACTTATTAACTAGACTTTATGATTATTCTAATACTCCTAAAACAGCTTTAATAAAGATAAAAAATCCTAACGAGTATTATCAAAAACTACTTACTCATAATAGCTTGAGCTCTTATAAAGATTATTTACCTAGATGATTAAAATTTATACAGATGGTTCCTGCCTGTCTAATCCAGGAAATGGTGGATGGGCTGCAATAATTAATATGAATGGAGAAATTAAAAAAATTAGTGGAAATGAAAAAAATACGACAAATAACAGGATGGAACTTTTAGCCCCAATTAATGCCTTAAAAAATATAAACTCAAAAGACCCAATAGAGATATTTACAGATTCAAAATATGTAAAAAATGGAATTACTGAGTGGATTAATAATTGGGTATTAAATAATTGGAAAACATCAAAAAAAGAGAATGTTAAAAACAAAGATTTATGGCTTGAATTACATAAACTAAACCAATCTTTAAACGTAAAATGGAATTGGGTTAAAGCACATGCTGGAGACCCTCTAAATGAAGAAGTGGATATGTTGGCTAAAAAAGCAGCTAATTTAAATTGAAACTAAAAAATTCTCTGCAGCTGACATCTCACAGGTCGCTGTATCTTCTTCAGCTTTTATCTTAGTTGCAATATTATTTTCAACCAGCATAGTATATCTTTCTGATCGCGTTCCTTGACCTCTGTCAAATCTATCAATATCTGCACCAATTAATTTAGTAAATTCACAGTATGGATCTGCTGCCATAAAAATCTTGTCCTCTACCTTTTGACTATCACCCCAAGCTTTCATTACATTTGGGTCATTTACCGAAACACAAATAATTTTGGTAATCCCTTTTTTTTTAGCAGCTTCAAAATTGTTAACATACCCTGGCAAATGTTTAGCGGAGCAAACTTTAGTAAAAGCTCCTGGAACCCCTATAACTATAGTTTTATTGTTGTCAAATAACTCCGAAGTAGATATTTTTTTTGGTGCACCAGTTTCGTCTAAATGGTAAAATTCTGAATTTGGAATTTTATCCCCTTCTTTAATTTTCATTTAATTTTTCCTAAGATATATTGTTTAATTTCTTTGAGATTATTTTCAATTATACCATAATTTTCTTTCTCATCCAAAATAAACTTTAATTCATCTGGTAAATCAGATTTCAAGTTTATAGCCTTTAAAATTGCATCTGGAAATTTACATGGGTGTGCAGTTGCAAGAACAATATTGTTTCCTTTTAAATCATGTTTATCAAAAGCTCCATACCCTATAGCTGTGTGTGGATCTAAAACCATATTAAATTTTTCATAAATATTTTTGATCACATCTAGTGTTTCCTGCTCACTCATTCTTGCCGATAAAAAATCTTGATTAATTTTTTTTAACTTCTCATTGTCGATTGTATATTTACCATTCTGTTTAATATTTTTCATGTCATCTAAAGTTTGTGAACTATCATGATTATTTAAATCATAAATTAATCTCTCAAAATTACTTGCAATTTGAATATCCATACTTGGTGAAATAGTTTCAGAGACATGTTCGGCCTCATATTTACCCTTTGAAATAGCTCTATGTAAAATATCGTTTTGATTTGTGGCTACTATTAATTTATTAATTGGAAGACCCAACTTCTTTGCCAAATAACCTGCATACACATCTCCAAAATTTCCAGTTGGTACTGAAAAATTTATTGGCTGTTTGTCATCCTCGGCTAAAAAATAACAATAAAAATAATATACACTTTGCGCAATAATTCGGGCCCAATTAATCGAATTAACACCAGACATGTTTATCTGATTAGAAAATTCTTTATCTGAAAACATGGATTTAACTAAATTTTGACAATCATCGAAGTTACCTTTTACAGCAATATTGAATACATTCTCATCTTTTCCAGTTGTCATTAATTTTCTTTGAACAGGTGAAATACGATTATGAGGATGAAGAACAAATATATTTAAGTTTTTTTTCCCTTTAATTGCATCTATGGCAGCTGCGCCAGTATCTCCTGATGTGGCAACTACAATGTTAATCTTTTCATTTTCATTATTTAAATAAAATTCATAAAAATTACCCAAGAGTTGCATTGCAACATCTTTAAAAGCTAAGGTTGGGCCATGAAACAATTCAAGCACGGAACGGTCGCCCACTTTAATAAGATCAATAACATTATCTTTTCTAAAAACTGAGTAAGATTTTTCTATTATTTTACTTAACTCACCTTCTGAAGTAAAATTTCCAATAAATGGATAAATAATTTTTTTTGCTAAATCTGAATAACTTAGTTTTTTAAAATCACTAATTTCAGACTCTGAATATTTGTGTAAAGTTTCTGGGATAAAAAGACCGCCGTCATCAGCAAGGCCTTTAATAAAAACATTTTTAAATTCAAAGTTTTTTGATTTGTCTCTTGTGCTTATATACTTCATCTAATAATTTTTTTTTCTAAAATATAGATATATTAAAAGAATTGAAATCGCCATTGAAAACCAAGTAATTGCATACTTTTTATGATTGTTTGAAATTTTTGCTGTGATCACTCTTGGTTCTGGAATTTTATAGTTTCCATCTAAATAAATAATATAATTAGAAAATTTTCTTCCAGTTTGATTAAAAATGTCATCTCTATTAAGGGTGAACCAATAATTTTTTTTAATTTCATTTTGGGGCTTAAACATACTTGACTTAGATTGTAACATTAAAGTTCCAAGTATTTCATTTTGATTGACTTTATTGATTTCTGGTAGATCTTTTTTATCAAAAGGTATCCATCCTCTATTAATTAAAAAATTTTCATTTTCAATCAATATTGGGTTCACCACTTCAAACCCTGGTTTTCCTTTTTCATTCAAATGATATAAGTAAATTTGATTATCAAAATCAATTTGACCTGAGGTTTTTATTTTTAAATAGTTTTTTTTATTGGTTTTAGTTAATTCTACAGGATCATTTTTTAAAGAATTTTCAATTTGATTTATTAAATCTAACTTCCAATTTAGTCTATAAATTTGCCAAAAACCTAACGAGAGAAGAACAAGAATTATAAACCAAACAAATACTGAAAATAAAAATTTATTCTTCAAGAGTTGTAAATTAACTTCCCCAAATATAAATGGCAGCAAATAAGAATAACCAAACTACATCAACAAAATGCCAGTACCAAGCTGCTGCTTCAAATCCAAAATGATGGTCTTTAGTAAAGTGACCTAATTTTCCTCGCCATAAACAAACAGCTAAAAATATTGTTCCAACTATTACGTGAAATCCATGGAAACCCGTAGCCATATAAAAAACTGCTCCATAAATGTGACCTGAATAATCAAAAGTAGCGTGATGATATTCGTATGCTTGTAATAAGGTGAAAAAGAAACCAAGAACAACTGTTGCTGTTAACCCTTGAATAAATCCTTTTCTATCACCTTCTAACAACGAATGATGGGACCAAGTAACTGTAGTTCCAGATAACAATAGTACTAAAGTATTAATTAGAGGGATATCCCATGGATCAAATGTTTCAATATCTTTAGGAGGCCAAACATTTCCAACAAACTCATTTGGGAATAAACTTGCGTCAAAATATGCCCAGAACCAAGCTACAAAGAACATCACTTCTGATGCAATAAACAATGTCATTCCATATCGGTGATGAATTTGAACAACAGGGGTATGGTGTCCTTGATGTTCTGCTTCAATCACAACATCTCTGAACCACATGTATGCCCCATATATTAGTAATGCGAGTCCAAGATACATTCCCCATGAAACGTCATTGTGCATATAAAAAATTGAACCTATCGCTAAAACCAAGCAAGCAAAAGATGTGTATATAGGCCAAGGGCTTGGATCTACCAGGTGATAATCATGTTTTTTTTCGGCTGACATTATAGTGATTATGATTGTTTATAGTAATCTGTCGAGAAAAATGTATACGACATAGTTACATCGTGTAAATTTTTTACTGTAGGATCATTTACAAGTTCTGGGTCTAAGTAAAAAGTCATAACATAGGTAGCTTTTTCTCCGGCTTTGAGTTCCTGTTTTTCAAAGCAAAAACAACCTAATTTACTATAGTATTTTCCAAAACTCGCAGGTGAAACATTAAAACTAGCGACACCATAAGTAGTATCATCACCGTAATTTTCTACCTCGAATTCTATTTTGTTAACTTGGCCAACTTTAACATCCATTACATTTGATTTTGCTTTAAAATCCCACGTAAGATTATTTACATTAGTATCAAATCTAACACTAACAATTTTATCTAAAACCATTTTTGGTGGCTCTTTAGACACTTGTGTTGTTCCACCAAAACCAGTTACTCTACAAAATAAATCATAAAGTGGTACTGCAGCAAAAGACAAGCCAAGCATTAAGCAGAATATTCCAGCAAGTAGTATAGGAGTTAAAGTTTTTTTCTTCATCATATCTGTCTGTCAAAAACTCCAACGTTATATAAAGTAAACACAAATAAGAAAACCATAAAAGCTAAAATTGCTACAGCAGTTAAAATATTTTTTCTTTTAGTTTTTTTATCAGGTGTCATCATAAAATTTTATCAATCAAAAAAAGAACAAATATCAGAAATAAATATAAAATTGAATATCCAAAAATATTTTTTGCTTTTTTTGAATCAAATTTATTTTTTTTAAATTTGTAAAGTTCGAAACATAGAAAGTTATAATAAAGTGTTAAAACTAGAGATGGTATTAAAAAAACCAGACTGACAAAGCCAATAGCGTAAGGCAAGACGATCACTGGTAACATCAATAATGAATAAATTAATATGTTAAATTTTGTACTCTCAACTCCATTGGTTAATGGTAGCATTGGTATTTTTGCTATCTTATAATCCTCAGATTTATATAGGCTTAAAGCCCAGAAATGAGATGGAGTCCAAAAGAAAATTATTAAAAAAAATGTTATTGGCTCTAATGAAAGTGAATTAGTAGCAATTGTCCAACCTATTACTGGTGGCAAAGCGCCAGCAGCACCTCCAATTACTATATTTTGTGGAGTTTTTCTCTTCAGCCAGATTGTATATACGAAAACATAAAACAAGATTGTAAATAACAATAAACCAGCAGATATTCTGTTAGCAAAAAAGTCTAATGCTATTAC
Source organism: uncultured Pelagibacteraceae bacterium (assembly GCA_902604175.1). GTDB lineage: Bacteria > Pseudomonadota > Alphaproteobacteria > Pelagibacterales > Pelagibacteraceae > Pelagibacter. The sequence goes on along the minus strand of CACKXR010000003.1, from coordinate 38,274 downwards.
AGAAAATATTGATAAAGTAATACCAAAAACCAATGCCTGATTTTTATTTACTTTTCCAGTTGGTATTGGCCTCAAACAAGTCCTAGACATAAGTGCATCTAAATCAGATTCGTACCACATATTAAGTGCACCTGCCGCTCCTGCACCTATTGAAACTAAAATAATACCAATGATTGCATCTTTTGTAGGAATAATATTTGGTGCCATCAATAAGCCTACAGCACAAGTAAAGATAACTAATGACATCACTCTTGGCTTCATTAGTTTAAATAATTCAGATAAATTAAATACGTCTTCCTGACTTAAATTTCTATTTTTTAATTTAGACTTGATCATTAATTTTATGTATAAAAAATCTAAATTAATACTTAACTTGTTGATTTTCCAATACTTTCATCCTCTTCAAATTTCGGTAATTCCTCAAAGGTATGGAAATTTGGTGGTGATGGCACAGTCCATTCTAAAGTTGTGGCCCCTTCACCCCAAGGGTTTTGAGCTGCTGCTTTTTTCTTTAAAAATGCATAAATTAAATTAGCAAAAAATACCACTAATCCCAGAACTGAAATATATGATCCTATCGATGATATGTAATTCCATCCTGCAAAAGCATCTGGATAATCAGCATATCTTCTTGGCATACCAGCAAGGCCTAAAAAATGCTGAGGGAAAAATACTAAGTTAACACCAATAAAAGTTAACCAGAAATGTAGTTGTCCCATCCACTCTGAATATTCATATCCAGACATCTTTCCAAACCAATAATAAAAACCTGCAAATATCGCAAACACTGCTCCTAAAGATAAAACATAGTGAAAGTGTGCAACGACATAATAAGTATCATGCATTGCTGTATCAACGCCTGCATTAGCTAAGACAACTCCTGTAACTCCCCCTACCGTAAATAAAAATATAAAACCTAATGCCCATACCATTGGTGTTTTAAATGAGATAGATCCACCCCACATCGTTGCAATCCATGAGAATATTTTTATCCCTGTAGGAACCGCAATAATCATTGTTGCTGCTAAAAAGTATGCTTTTGTGTCAGTGCTTAAACCAACTGTATACATATGGTGAGCCCATACAACAAAACCAACAATTCCAATTGCAACCATAGCATAAGCCATTCCCAAATATCCAAATACAGGTTTTTTAGAAAACGTTGAAACAATATGACTTATCATTCCAAAACCAGGCAAAATTAAAATATAAACTTCGGGATGACCAAAAAACCAAAATAAATGTTGGAATAAAACTGGGTCTCCACCAGTTTGTGCATCAAAAAAAGCCGTTCCAAAATTTCTATCAGTTAAAAGCATTGTAATTGCTCCTGCTAAAACAGGTAAAGATAACAATAATAAAAATGCTGTAACTAAAATTGACCAGGCAAATAAAGGCATTTTATGTAAAGTCATGCCTGGGGTTCGCATATTTAAAATCGTTGTAATAAAGTTTACTGCTCCTAAAATTGATGAAGCGCCCGCTAAGTGTAAACTTAAGATTGCAAAATCCATTGCTGGACCTGGTTGTCCGGCAGAAGATGATAAGGGAGGATAAATAGTCCAACCACCTCCAACTCCTGTTTGACCTGGAGGTCCGTCCATAAAAATAGACATAATTAATAAAATAAATGATGTAGGTAATAACCAAAATGAAATATTATTCATTCTTGGAAACGCCATATCTGGAGCACCAATCATAATCGGTACAAACCAATTACCAAAACCACCGATCATTGCTGGCATAACCATAAAGAAAATCATGATCAATCCATGACCAGTTACTAAAACATTATATAAATGATAATTACCACCTAAGATACCATCTCCAGGATGCATCAACTCCATTCTCATTAAAACTGAAAATGCTGTACCGATTACACCTGCAATAATTGCAAAAATTAAATACATTGTTCCAATATCTTTGTGATTGGTTGAATAAGCCCAACGCTTCCAACCAGTTGGAGTGTGATCGTCGTGTGATACAGTCTGTGTATACATAATTATTTACTTGCTAGTTTTTTAAATTGATCCTCTTCAATTACTTCTTTTGCAAATTTTACTTTAGCATCCAAAAGCCACTCATTATATTCTTCTTCAGAAACAACTCTGACTGTTATTGGCATGAACGCATGTTTAATACCACAAAGTTCAGAACATTGACCATAATAAGTTCCAACTTTTTCAGCTTTAAACCAAGTTTCATTAATTCTACCAGGCACAGCATCTCTTTTTACTCCGAAAGCTGGCAATGCCCAAGCATGTAATACATCGTTTGCAGTAATTAGTACCTTAACTACTTTATTTACCGGGACTACAAGTTCATTATCAACTGCTAATAATCTTGGTTGATTCTTTTTTAAATCTTTATCTTCAATCATGTATGACTCGAAAATTATATTTTCATCTGGATATTCATAACCCCAATACCACTGATACCCAACAGCCTTAACCGTAACTTCTGCTTTTGGAATAGTATCTTGTTTATATAAAATTTTAAATGAAGGTACAGCCATGACAATTAAAATTAAGCATGGAATTAATGTCCATAAAACTTCAACTGCAACATTATGAGTTCTTTTTGAAGGAACTGGATTTGCTGATGCTCTAAATCTTATACAAGCATAAATCATTAAGAATAAAACAAATACACTTATTGCAATAATTATTGGAAGTAAAAGGTTGTCATGAAAATTTACAATATCTCTCATCGTTTCAGATGCTGCATTTTGAAAACCTAATTGCCAGTCTTTTGGTTGATCAGCTAACGCATGAGAAGTTGTTAAAATTGCTAAGATTATAAATAAAAATTTATTCATTTTTAGACACTATATAAATCCTCTTTAGAAAAATTACACTTTACTTTTCGCGACAAAATATCAATTAATGGCGTAATTTATGATCGATATGGCAGAAATTACAGCTGTTTCAGATCTTAGGATGTTTTCATTGATTTTTATAGCCTGAACACCTTTGTATGAGAGAATCTCGTCTCTTTCACTCTCAGAAAAGTCTCCTTCAGGACCTACGACGATACAGGTTGGCTTGCTAGTAAGTTTTTTTAAATCTACTTTATTATTTTTTGAATTAAGATCTGTGAAAATCAAATCGACATCACTTTTATCCAGGAAATTTCTAAGATTTTGAGAGTCTTCAATATTAGGAACCTGAATTCTATTCGATTGTTCGGCTGCTTCTATAACAACTTTTTCTAATCTTTCTTTATTTATCTTCCTAACAATTGTTCGATCAAAAATAATAGGCAAAAACTTTGTAACTCCTAACTCAGTTGCTTTTTGGATCATGAAATTAAAGTAATTTGATTTGATAGGTGAAAAAGCTAACCATAGCTCTTTAAAATTCTCCTTTTGTCTTAATTGTTTTGTAACATTAAACTCAACAATATTTTTTGTAATACCTAAAATTTTTGCCTCCCACTCACCACTAATATTAAATAATGAGAAAACTTCATTTTCTTTAATTCTCATAACCTTACTTACATAATGAGATTGTGATTTATCAAGTGTGGCAGTTAAATTAAGTGATAAACTTTCTGGAAAAAATAATCTAATGTTACTCATATAGATAAATTAGTTTATGAAAAATATTAAAGCAATAATTTTTGATGCATATGGAACTTTATTTGATGTAAATTCAGCTGCTGAAAAATGCAAAGATAAAATTGGTGATAAGTGGGAAGGTTTTGCAAACTTTTGGCGAACTACTCAGCTAGAATACACTTGGCTTAGAAGTTTAATGAAAAGGCATAAAGATTTTTGGCAAATTACAGAGGAAAGTTTAGACAAATCTATAAAAACTTACAAAATAGATCCTTCTATGAAAAATGACCTGTTGGATCTATATAAAGCTCTTTCGCCATACGAAGAAGTACAAGATGTTTTAAAAAAACTTAAAGAAAAAAATTTTAAACTTGCTATTCTCTCAAATGGAACTCCCTCTCTTTTAGACGAATTAGTTAAAAGCAATAATTTAGAAAATTTATTTGATGATCTTTTTTCAATAGAGCAAGTCGGAATTTATAAACCAAACTCTAAAGTTTATGATATGCCAATAAAAAAGTACCAAATTCAAAAAAATGACGTTGCCTTTCTAAGTGCAAACACTTGGGATGTATCGGGTGGAGGAAATTATGGCTATAATTCTATTTGGGTAAATAGAAATAACAATATTTTTGACAATCTAGATTTTATACCAAAGCATGAAATTAAAACTCTTCGTGATTTACTTGACATATTGTAAAAATTTATTAAATCGCCCATAATGAAGAATATAGAAGTTAGTAAAATTATTGAGCCTATCCCTACATCTGATGGTGCTGGAGTTAAATTAAAAAGAAGTATTGGTGTAGAACCAAATTACTTTGACCCTTTTTTAATGTTAGATGAGTTTGGATCGGAGGATAAAGAGGATTACATCGCAGGTTTTCCACCCCATCCACATCGAGGGATTGAAACTGTTACTTATATGTTGGCAGGAGATTTTGAACATAAAGATAGTACTGGTGGTAAGGGCAGAATGACTGCAGGTGATGTTCAATGGATGAAAACTGGTAGTGGAATAATTCACTCTGAAATGCCCGCAATGAAAGAGGGTAAACTTCATGGATTTCAATTATGGGTTAATATGCCTGCTAAATTAAAAATGAGTAATCCAGAATATATTTACATAGACGCAGATAAAATGAGTATTCATAAAGATATAGATAAACAGATTAAAATTATAGCTGGCAAATTTGAAAGTGCTGAGGGCCCCGTTAAAGGTCATAATATCGAACCAATTTATTTTGATGTTGAGCTAAATAAAGATAAATTGTTTAACTTTGAAATACCTTTAACTCATAACACTTTTATTTATTTAATTAATGGTGAAATTGAAGTTGGTAAAAATAAACACGACGATGTTAAAGATAGTACTTTAATACTATTAACACGAGGTGAAAATTTAACTGTGAAAGCTAAATCAAATTCTAAATTCTTAGTGATTTCTGGAAAGCCTATTAATGAAGAAATAGCAAGAGGTGGTCCATTTGTAATGAATACTAAGGCAGAAATCTTGCAAGCAGTCCAAGATTATCATAACGGTACGTTTGTAAAATAGATTATGAAAGCTATAAAAATAGAAAAATTTGGAAGTCCTGATGTATTGAAAGTTGAAAATGTTGAAATTGGTAAACCTAAAACAAATGAAGTTTTAATAAAAAACTTATCTATTGGCATAAATTATATTGATACATATCACCGAACAGGGCTCTATCCCATCCCACTTCCGAGTGGGATTGGTCTAGAAGCATGTGGTGTTATCGAAGAAGTTGGTCCAGATGCTACTTTATTTAAAGTTGGAGATAGAGTTTCTCACGCATCTATGCCTATTGGTGCTTATTCAGAAAAACATATTATGCCAGAAAGTAAACTAGTTCCAGTTCCAGATGGAGTTTCAGATGAAGTTGCTTCATGCGTCACATTAAAGGGAATTACTGCAGAATATTTATTACATAGAGCTTATCCCTTAAAAAAAGGAGACAAAATTCTTTATCATGCGGCAGCAGGAGCGCTAGGTCAAATATTATGTCCATGGGCTAATTCAATTGGTGCAGAAATCATTGGAACTGTTGGCTCTAAAAAAAAGGAGGAAATTGCAAAGAAAAATGGCTGTCATCATGTAATAAACTACACTGATAAAAACTTTGTAGAGGAAGTAGAAAAAATTGTTGGAAAAAATGGAATTGATGTTGTGTATGATGGTGTAGGTTTAAAAACATTTGAAGGTTCAATTGAAGTGCTTAAAATCAGAGGGATGATGGTAGCTTTTGGAAATGCTTCAGGTTATGTAGATACTATTGATGTAAAAAAACATATTAATGCTAAAGGTTTATTTTTTACACGTCCTTCTATCGCTCATTACACTCTTAAGAGAGAAGAATTATTAGATTCGGCAAAAAAAGTTTTTGATGCCTTTTTATCTGGTAAGTTTAAAATAGAAATTTCAAGAAAATATTCACTTGATGAAGTTAAAAAAGCACATGAAGACTTAGAAAGTAGATTGCTTACTGGACCAGCTGTTATTAAACCTTAGCTAAAAACTTTATTCATAAATATTCATATCTGACATATGAAGTTTTAATGCATTGGTTGAAACTTGAATTTCAACTATAAAAAAAATTATAGATATTATCATCGATAAACAGCATGATCCAAAAATAATTCTAGCAATGAAAATTTCACTCAAATAAAGTCCAAATACAGTTAACATGTTAAATAAAAAACCAAAGGCAGCAAATACCATTGAAAATTTCAACAGACTGATCCTTCTATTAAGATTAATAAATTGCGCTTTCCATTCAGGTGGGGTGTGTTTTTCAAAAACATGGGCATCATGAATTTTTCTAATTAGAGCACTTAAAGTGTGAAACCTATTACTGTACACACCCATTAACAAAGGTATTGCAGGGAACATTAGTGCAGTAACTGTGTAATCTATATTCATACGAATCAATTTGATTATGAATCTAGCGTTTGTTATTTACAAGTAAATTATGAACCAATTAAAGTTATTTATCGAACTTACAAGAATAAAAAAGCCAATTGGTTACATGCTTCTATTCTGGCCGTGTGCTTGGGGGCTTACTTTGGCCTACGATTTTTCTTCAAGTTTAAGCAACTATTTCTTTTATTTAGTTTTATTTTTTTTAGGTTCAGTGTTTATGAGGTCAGCTGGTTGTATAGTTAACGACATATTAGATAAAGAATTTGATGCAAAAGTTTTTCGAACAAAAGCTCGTCCTATTGCCTCCGGTAAAGTTTCAGTTAAACTTGCATTATTTTATTCGTTAATACTCTGTTTTTTTGCACTTTTAGTTTTACTGAATTTTAACGTTTTCACAATAATACTTGCTCTTGGATCAATGCCCTTAGCTTTCACTTATCCATTGATGAAAAGGTTTACATATTGGCCACAATTATTCTTGGGTATTACTTTTAATTATGGATTGATACTTGGTTGGACTGCAGTTGTTAGTGAAATAAACCTTGTACCCATTCTCTTCTACATTGGAGCCATATTTTGGACACTGGGCTATGACACAATTTATGGATATCAAGATATAAAAGATGATGAAATAATAGGATTAAAATCAACCTCTATAAAATTTAAAGGTCAAGCTAAAAAATTTTTGTTTGTGTGTTATTCCATTTTATTTTTTTTCATCTTACTTGGAGGTTACGAAATGAATTTTAATTTTAGCTACTACTTAATCTGCTTAGTTCCATTTATGCATTTATTTATTTATCAAATAAAAGTTTTCAATTTGAATGATCCCAAGAGTTGTTTAAGAGCCTTTAAAAGTAATAATTTTTTTGGTCTTATAATTTTTTTAAATATATTAATAGTTAAAAATTTATAATGAAAAATTCTATAATTTATAAAAGACTCTATAAAGATTACTCAAAAAAATATTTAGGAAAAATCATTTTATCTGCCTTTTTTTCTATATTAGTTGCAGCAAGTACCTCTGCAATAGCGTGGCTTTTAGATCCTGCAATCAAAAAACTTTTTATTGATAAAGATCAGTCATTGTTAATTTTAATACCCTTAATGATTATCGCTGCATTTACAACGAAGGGTCTTTCATTGTATTACGCAAAAGTAACAATGATTGGGGTTGGAGAAGGAGTTAAAAAAAAATTGCAATCAGACATGGTCAACACGTTAGTCGGAACAGATACACAAATAATAGACAAAAAACATTCAGGGAAATTTATTTCAAATATCACCTATGATGTAACGCATATAACCAATTTGCTTAGTAATGCTATATTAACATTGTTTAAAGATTCATTAACACTTATAGGTCTGTTAATTGTAATGTTCTTACAAAATTGGAAATTAGCTCTAATCTCTATTGTTATGATTCCATTGGCAAGTTTCTCTGCAAAAACATTAGGAAAAAGAATAAATAAAGTCACGACAGAGGCTCAGAAAAAATCAGGATATTTGACTACTTATTTAGTTGAGCTATTTAAAAATCACAAATTAATAAAAATTTTTCAGAAAGAAGAATTTGAAAAAAAAAGATCTGAAAATTATTTAGAACAGCTGAAAGAGAAAAGTGAAAAAATACAAATTGTGTATGTGCGAATGTCACCAATAATGGAAACTCTAACAGGAATAATGATTGCTGTATTAATTTTTTACTCTGGAGCTTTGATGTCTAAAGGTGAGCTAGAAATTAATAATTTTTTTTCTTTTCTTGCTGCAATGATGTTGGCTTATCAACCGGTAAGATCACTATCAACCTTAAATATGGTTCTAAATGCAGGTCTTTCTGCAGCATCGAGAATTTTACCAATAATAGATCAGAAAAATAATATTTATGATTCTTCGTATGCAAAACCAATTAAGGTAAAAGATTCAAATATCAAATTTCAAAATGTTAACTTTTCTTACGAAACAAGTGAGGAAAAAACACTAAAATCAATAAATTTAGAATTTAAAGGGGGAAGAATGACATCTTTGGTAGGTCATAGTGGATCTGGCAAGTCAACAATTATGAATTTAATACCAAGATTTTATGACATTCAGTCAGGGAAAATATTTATTGATGATCAATCAATAAGTCAAGTTACCATCCAATCGCTAAGAGAACAAATTTCTATGGTGAGCCAAGAAACGACTTTGTTTGATGATACGGTTAAAAACAACATAAAATATGCTAGAGAAAATGCTACAGATGAAGAAATCTACCAGGTAGCAAATTTATCTTTTTGTGATGAGTTTATTAATAATCTACCTAATAAATATGAAACATTAATTGGAGAAAATGGTGTTAGATTATCAGGTGGTGAAAAACAAAGACTTTCTATTGCAAGAGCTATGCTAAAAAAAAGCTCGATTATATTACTTGACGAAGCAACATCATCTTTAGACTCTGAAACGGAAACCAAAATTCAAGAGGCTTTAGATATTTTAACTAAAAATAAAACTTCAATAGTAATAGCACATCGGTTATCAACAATTTTAAACTCAAACGATATTTATTTAATTGATTCTGGAAAAGTAATTGATCACGGCAAGCATGTGGAGCTAATGGATAAATCTGAATTATACAGAGGCTTTTATGAAAAACAGATACAAAAATAATTATGCTATTTTTATACCATCTTGTAATTTCGATTATAATCTTATTTTCTCCAATAATAATAGTTTATAGAATCTTAAAAAATAAAGAGGATAAAAAAAGATTTAAAGAAAAATTCAGTATAACTTCAAAAAAGAGGATTAAAGGAAAACTTGTTTGGTTTCATGGTGCAAGTGTGGGTGAAATATTAAGCGTTATGCCACTTATTAAATATTATGAAAAAAAAAATTCTATTGCCCAAATACTTGTAACAACTAGCACATTAAGCTCATCAAAAGTACTTCAGAAATACAAGTTTAAAAAAACCACACACCAATTTTATCCTATAGATAGTTTTTTTTTTACAAATAGATTTTTGGCTTTTTGGAAACCTTGTATAGCTGTCTTTGTTGACTCAGAAATTTGGCCTTGTATGTTCAAAAATATTAAAGAACAAAAAATTCCATTAATTTTATTAAATGCCAGGCTAACCAAAAAAACTTTTAAAAGATGGATTAATTTAAAAAATTTTGGAAAATCTACTTTCAAAAATATAACAATTGCTTTCCCTCAAAATATTGACACAGAAAAATATTTGAAGAAACTCGAAATAGATAAAATACGCAACTTAGGAAATTTAAAATTTGCTGAAAATTTTGAAAAAAACCTGGATAAAATTGAGATCAGTTTGAAAAAAAAGCTCAAAAGAAAAAAAATTTGGGTTGCTTCAAGTACACATAAAAGTGAAGAAGTGTTCTGCGCAAAAGCTCACTTACAACTGAAAAAAAAAATTAAAAATTTAATGACTGTAATAATTCCAAGACATATTCACAGATCGAAAGATATAATTTTAGAAATTGAAAGTCTTGGTCTTAAGGTTTCAAATCATAGCTCAAAACCTAAAAGCTTGAAAAATACAGATATTTATCTTGTTGATACGTTTGGAGAAACTAAAAAGTTCCTTGAGATAGCTTCTTCTGTGTTTTTAGGTGGTTCAATAATACAAAGAGGAGGGCAAAATCCATTGGAGGCAGCAAGATTTGGTGCAAAAATATTACATGGACCAAATATTGATAATTTCAAAGATGTTTATAAATTATTAGGCTCATTTAATATCTCAAAGAAAATCTATACATCAACAGAATTGGGGTCATCAATAACCTTTAAAAGAAATAAAATAATAGGCAATAAAATTAAACATATTGGACAAAAGATTTTAAAAAAAACTATAAAAGAAATAGACTACTTTCTTATTAATGAATTTAAAAAAACCTAAGTTTTGGGATTATAAAAAACCAAATTTAAATGCATATCTACTTTTTCCAATAGCCATTTTAATAAATGTAATAAAAATATTTTTTCAAATATCTAAAAAAGAGACTTTCAATATTAAAACTATATGTATTGGTAATTTTTACTTAGGTGGTACTGGTAAGACATCTTTGTGCATTAAAATAAATAAACTTTTAAATAATAAAAATATAAAATCATGTTTTATTAAAAAATTTTATAAGAACCAAATTGATGAACAAAAACTTTTGAAAAAAAATGGAAAACTTTTTTTATCGTCAAAAAGAATAGATGCTATAAAGATGGCTGAAAGCCAAAATTATGACATTGCAATCCTCGATGATGGTCTTCAGGATAAAACTATTAAATATGATTTAAGTTTTGTTTGTTTTAATAATAAAAATTGGATTGGAAATGGTATGACTTTACCTGCTGGACCATTAAGAGAAAATTTTAAGAATATACGAAACTATGATCATATATTTCTAAATGGTAATTTGGAAAATATTGATTATTTAACTAAAGAAATTTATAAAATTACTACTAAAATTAATATTCATATAGGCAAATATGAACCTGTTAACTTGGGTGAATTCTGTAAAAAAAAAAAATATTTAGTTTTCTCTGGTATTGGTAACCATCAAACATTTCTTTCAATGTTAAAAGAATGTGGTTTAGAGGTAATAAAAGATTTTGAGTTTTCAGATCATCATCTTTACACAAAAAATGACATAAACAAAATTTTAAATGAGGCTAGTGACCTAAAGTGTGAAATAATTACGACAGAAAAAGATTTTCTAAGATTAAAGGATTTTGATAAAAGCAGAATTAAAGTAATGAAATCAGAATTAAAAATATTAGATGAAAATAAATTGGTAAAATCAATAATTTAGAATGAAATATATTAAATATTTTATACAGTTTCTTTTAACAATTTTTAGTTTTTTTATATTTAAAATTTTAGGGCCAAATATATCCTCAAAACTTAGTGGAAAAATATTTGAATTTATTGGACCATTTTTTAGATCAAAACAAACAATTTATTCAAATATTAGAAAAGGGTTTCCAGACATAAATTCTAAAAACTTAAATAATATAACAAAGTTAATGTGGAATAATTACGGAAGATTATTTGCAGAGTACATGTTTATAAAAAATTTTAGATCTGGCGAACTTGCAAAAAACATTCAGATTGAGGGACAAGAAATTCTTGAAGAAATTATAAAATCAAAAAAACAAGTTATTTTCGTTTCAGGACACTTTAGTAATTTTGAGTTAATGGCTATGTACCTTGAAAAAACTGGCATTAAGTTATCAACGATTTACAGACCTTTAAACAATGTTTTTTTAAATAGAATTATGGAAAAAATAAGGGAAAAATTTATTTGTAAACATCAAATTAAAAAAGGGGTTGGTGGACTAAAAAAATTAATATCTTTAAAAAAGAATAACTATTCAACTGCCCTTATGATAGACCAAAGAGTTTCAGAGGGAATTTTGTCTGACTTATTCAATCAACAAGCTTTGACTACCACAATACCTGCTCAATTGGCAAAAAAATTCAACATACCGGTTGTACCAGTATATATAGAAAGAATTAAAGATTTAAATTTCAAAATATCTATACATGATCCAATAAATTTTTCAAAAAAGGATTCGGTTGAAAATATTACACATAAATTAAATAACATTCTTGGTGCGATGATACTCAAAAGACCAGAGCAATGGATATGGTCTCATAACCGATGGAAGTAAAATTATTATTAATCTAATTCCTCCCTTTTTTTGAAAGCTTCTACATAGGAATAATAAGGTTCTTGCAATTCAACATTCCAATAATTTAAATTTTCCAGATTTATTTTTTTTCCAGATACCGCACATTCTACATAATCTCCAGGTTCAATAACCTGAAAATTGTTTGGTAAATATTTTATTTTTGCTAATTTTTTTGTCATTTTTAGTTTATATAGTTTTATATGAAAGTTGGAATAATAGGAAGCGGTGGAAGAGAGCATGCTATTTGCCAAACTTTAAAGAATTCAAATAAAATAGACAAAATATTCTGTTTTCCAGGAAATGCAGGTACGAAAGAAATAGCAGAAAATATAAATATTAATTTAGAAAATTTTGAAAATATTAAAAATTTTGTTTTTGAGAAAAAAATCGACTTAATTGTCGTTGGTCCAGAAAAGCCTTTGGTTGAAGGGCTAGTCGATTATTTGGAGAGTTTTAATATTAAAGTATTTGGACCAAATAAAGTTGCCTCTCAACTTGAGGGTTCAAAAATATTTACAAAAAAACTTTGCGAAAAATTCAAAATTCCAACAGCTAAATTTGGAATTTTTGAAAATAAAGATAGTGCAAAAGAATTTTTGAAAAAAACTAAATTTCCTACAGTGGTTAAAGCAGATAACCTTGCTTCAGGTAAAGGTGTTTACATTTGTAATGAGAAGAGTGAAGCAGTAATAGCAATTAATGAGATATTTGATGGTAAATTTGGAAAAGCAAAAAATTTGCTAATCGAGGAATTTTTACAAGGTGAGGAAATGAGTTTTTTTACAATTCATGATGGAAATACTTTTAAAACTTTTGATACCGCACAAGATCATAAAAGAGTTTTAGAGGGAGATATGGGTAAAAACACAGGTGGCATGGGTGCTTATTCCCCTTCAAGATTAATTAACAAGGATTTAGAGAATAAAATTATAAATAAAATTATTAAACCAACACTGATGGGGTTAGCTAATCTTGGGACAAATTATAAAGGATTTTTATACACAGGTTTGATGATTGTGAATAATGAACCTTTTTTAATAGAATATAATGTTCGAATGGGTGATCCAGAATGTCAAACAATTCTCCCTAAACTTAAAACTAATTTAGTTGAAATTTTATTAGCTTGTTGTGAAGGTAAATTAAATCAATTTAAAATTGAATGGTTAAATAAAAAAAGTTTATGCGTCGTTGTCTGCTCAAAGGGATATCCAGAAGAATTTAATAAGAATGTTGAGATAGAAAATATCAACAAAATTATTTTAAAAGAAGGTGATTTTTTATTTCATGCTGGAACCATAAAAAAGAAAGATAAGATCTATGCGATAGGTGGACGTGTGTTAAATTTTATCACCATTTCTGAAAATCTTAAATCAGCAAGAGAAAATATTCTAAAAAATCTTGAAAAGTTAAATTGGTCAGGTGGATTTTATAGGAAAGATATTGGGTACAAGGTCATTGATAAATGAGAGTAATATCAGGATACTTTAAAGGTAAAAAATTATTAGGACCAAAAGATGTTAAAACTAGACCTTTAAAGGATTTAACAAAAGAGTCAATTTTCAACATTATTGATCATTCAAATAAATTTAAAGTAAAGCTTTTTGAGGCTAAGGTGTTAGATTTATTTTCAGGTGTTGGTTCTTTTGGGATAGAATGTATATCAAGAGGTGCAAAAAAAGTGATATTTTGCGAAAATTATCAAGTTGTCTTGTCAGTTTTAAAAAAGAATTTAATTAATCTTAAATCTGTTGATAAATATGAAATTATTGAAAAAGATATATATGATGCAAATACACTTTTTCTATTAAAGGATTCTTTTGATATTATTTTTTTAGATCCACCCTACAAAGACAAAAATCTATCTATAATTTTTAAAGAGATTATTAAAAATAATATTTTAAAAAGAAATGGCATTGTCATTTTGCACCGTCATAAAAAGGAAAGGGATCTATTTCCACCTAATGTTGAAATCATTGTAGAGAAACAGTATGGAATTTCAAAAATAAACTTTATTAAACTTTTAAGTTAGTATTTTTTTAGTTTCTACCTTTATGAGTTCAACTGCTGGCTGATCATATGGATTTAAATTTAAAGATTTACCTATTAAAATTGTTTCTAAAATAAAAAAACAAAATAATTCTCCTAATGTTTTTTCATCTCTATTTTTTATTTCAAAACTTCGAAATGGAATATTTTTTTTATTAAATACATTTTCAGTAGCTTTTTTTTGAGCATAAATTATCTCTGATAAACCTTTATTTTTCAGATACTTATATGATGATAATATTTTGTTATTATTTATTCTTAGTGATTTGTACTCATGAGTGTAAAAAAAAGTAAAAAAATTATTTTTAAATCCATCAAGATAAAGTTGCATAAGGCTGTGGTTGTCTTTTGGTAAAGAAGATATAACAGGAAGTAGTCCTTTGCTTTTTTTTCCCAAACTTTCAGCTATTAACTGTTGATACCAATTGAAAAAATCTTGAGCTTTTTCATCGTAATTGAGAATTATTGAGTTTATTTTTTTACTTTTTAAAAAGAAAACAGTAGTAGCAACATTTTGGACTAAACTATTAAAAAATTTTTTGTTTTTTATTATAGAATTAAATTGTCTAAAATGACTTGGTTTTAATCCCATTAATACAGCAGGCAACATGCCAACCTCGGATAGAACTGAATATCTACCTCCTATATAATTATTGTGATGAATTATGTCTGATTTTAATTTGTTCGCTTGTTCATAAAGATAACTTTTTTTGTTTTCTGTAATAAAAATATTTTTATCTAATTTATTTGTGAAAATATTTGAGTTTACAATTGTTTCAAGCGTGTTACCTGATTTAGAAACAATTAAATTAAGATGTTTTTTATTATTTTTTGACAAATTTGGTTGGAGATTATCTAAAAAAATTATACTTTTTTTAATTTTATGTTTTAGGAAACTATATATCGCTTTAGTTCCTAAACTAGACCCCCCCATTCCTATTATTCTAATATTTAGATATTTTTTATATTTTGATAGATTTTTTTTGGTAAAGCTATCCTCATAATTTTTTCCTAATGAATATAAAATTTGATTATCCTCATTTAAAAGTTTTAAAAGTAATCTTTTTGTATGTGAAGTTTTTTTTTTTAATTTGAAATTATTAAATAAAATATTTTTAGTATGCATCCTTTATTTTTTAATTTTATCTAAAATAAAATTTTCAGTATTCTGATTTGAGCTATCATTTTTATTTAAACTATCATCTTTGGGGTTATCTCTTACTATAAGTTCTTCGATTTGATTTGTAGTCTCTTGTTGATCATTTGACTGATTTTGTTTAGGCATAGGCAATTCATCAAAATCTGGCGGCATTGTTAAAGGCTGTTTTTTTTCGACCAAAAATTCATCAGTGCTGTTCTTTCTTTGTGACTCAAAACCTTTTTTCATAGTCTTACAACTATAAAAAAAAAGTGTAGCAATAATAATAATAAATATTATTTTAAATTTTTTCATTCCTATCTTTAACAATTAATTCAGACAAAATCATGAGAAATACACCAAGTGTTATGAATATATCAGCGATATTAAATATGAACCAGTGAAAATTATTTATATGTAAATCTATGAAATCAGGCACAGCTCTATAAAAAATTCTATCAAATAAATTTCCAAGAGCACCTCCAAGAATCATTAATAATGCGTATTTTTGAATACCTTTGCTTTTAATTATCAAAAAAAGAATAAAAATAATGATTATAAATATTAAAATTGTTAAATAATTGTATAGATTTTTTTCATTTAAAGAAAATAAGCCGAATGCTATGCCTTCATTCCAAATTAAATAAATATTTAAGTATTTTGATAAAAATATTTCAGAATTATTACTTATCTTGTCTAAATAAATTATATATAGTTTTGTTAATCGATCTAAAATGAAAATAAAAAATACAATAGTAATCTCAATATAAAAATTTATTTTAAATCCCAATATTTTCATCAAGAACTATGTGGACAATGTGCTCTTTCACAAGCATTTTCAGTAATTTTCCAGCATAAGTTACACTTTGTTCCTTTTGCTTTTGTAGTTTGTGCACTTGTTTCTAGATTTTCATTAAATAAAATTTGAGCTTTAGATGTTATACATAGTTCTGCAAAATCTATGTTTTCAATAATTTTCTCTAATCTTTTATCAAGATGAATATTTATGTCTGCCTCTAAACTAGATCCTATTTCTTTATTAGCTCTTTTTTCTTCAATACTAATATTACAAATATTTCTTATTTTTATTAGTTCTATCCATTTATTATATAATTCTTCATTTGCAAATGTATTTGGGAATTCTAAAAATTTTTCTAAATGAATACTTTTATTGTCTTTAAATAACAATCTATAAATTTCCTCTGTTGTAAAAGATAAAATTGGTGCGAACCATTTCAATAATGAATTCAAAATTATATTTAATAATAGTATAGTGGATTTTCTTTTTTTTGAGTTTATAGGATCACAATATAATGAGTCTTTTCTTATATCAAAATAAAACGCAGATAGATCTACCGTACAGAAATTAAGTAACTCTTTATATAAATTATGGAAATCATAATTTTTAAAATATTTTTTAAAATTTATGTTCAAAGAGTACAATTTATGTAACATAAATTGCTCGAGCTCTGGTAATTCATTTAAATCTACTTTTACAAAATTAATTTCTTCAAATTTATCTTTAATATTTCCAAGCAAATATCTGAAGGTATTTCTTATTTTTCGATAAGACTCCGCATGTTGGTCAAGAATTGAATAATCTATTCTTAAATCTTCTGAATAGTTTGATGATGCTACCCAAATTCTTAATATATCTGCTCCATACTTTTTTAAAATGTCTTCTGGAGCTATTACATTTCCTAAAGATTTTGACATTTTTAATCCTTTACCGTCCACCACAAATCCATGGGATAAAATATTTTCAAATGGTGCTCTTCCTCTTGTGCCACAAGACTCTAGCAGTGACGAATGAAACCAACCTCTATGTTGATCTGAACCTTCTAAATACATTGATGCTGGCCACTTTAAATCTTTTCTCTTTTCCAGAACAAATGAGTGCGTGGATCCGCTATCAAACCAAACCTCAACAATGTCACTCAACTTATCATAATCTTCGGCTTTATATTTTGTTCCTAAAAATCTTTGGGGGTCGTCAGAAAACCAACAATCTGAACCCTCATTTTCATAAATTAAAGCTATGTTTTCATTTACCTCATCGTCAACTAAAATTTCTTTGGTTTTTTTGTTTACAAAGATTGGAAGAGGAACACCCCATACTCTTTGTCTAGATACACACCAATCTGGTCTAGTTTCTATCATTGATTTTAATCTTTCTTTTCCTTTGCTAGGATAAAAAGTTGTATCATTAATTGCTTTTAATGCTTTATCTCTCAATTGATGACTTTCCATTGATATAAACCATTGTGGAGTAGCTCTATGAACTAATGGAGCTTTTGATCTCCAAGAATGTGGATAAGAGTGCATAAGCTCACCATTTGATAATAATTTTTTTTGTTCTTTAAGTTTTTCAATTACTATTGGGTTGGCTTTAAATATATGAATACCTTCAAATAAACTGACATGTTTTGTATATTTTCCATCTCCATTGACTGTTTCAATTGCTTTAATTCCGTTATTTAAACATAAATTAAAATCATCAGGGCCATGACTTGGAGCGCAATGAACAATGCCAGTTCCCTGCTCAGTTGTTACAAACCTTGCCTCTAACATTGGTATATCATAGTCATAACCTAAATCTAAAAAAGGGTGAGAACAGATAGTTTCTTTAAACTCCTTACCTTTAAATGTTCTTATTTTTTTATAATTTTCAATTTTACAGTCATTAATTACCGACTGTAGTAAAGCTTCGGCGACTATAATTTTTCTATTTTTAAAATCACTATCGTCATTTAACTCCAATTGAACGTAATCAAGAGTTTCATTGTAAGCTAGTGCCTTGTTTGCTGGAATTGTCCAAGGGGTTGTAGTCCAAATAATTATCTCACTCCCTTCAAGTTCTTTTATGTTTGATTTTTTGACAGGGAAAGATGTGTAAATAGTATCTGACTTATGATCTTGATATTCGACTTCAGCATCTGCTAGAGCAGTCTTTTCAACAGTCGACCATAATACTGGTTTAAAACCCCTATATAAACTTCCTTCTTTTAAAAACTTACCAAGCTCTCTGACAATTTGAGCTTCAGCATCAAAACTCATAGTTGAATAATAATTTTCCCAATCGCCCACTACACCTAAACGTTTAAATTGACCTTTGTGCACCTCGATCCATTTCTCTGCAAACAATCTGCATTCTTTTCGAAACTCTACTATTGGAATGTCGTTTTTATTTTTTTTATTTTTTTTATATTGCTCCTCTATTTTCCACTCAATTGGTAAACCATGGCAATCCCAACCAGGAACATAGATAGAGTCTTTACCATCCATTTGATGGAATTTTACAATAATGTCTTTTAAAATTTTATTTAGAGCAGTTCCCATATGGATATTACCATTTGCATATGGAGGACCATCATGTAGGACAAATTTTTCTTTTCCCTTGCTTGAATTTCTTAATTTTTTGTAAAGATTGATAGTCTGCCAATATTCTAAAATCTCTGGCTCTCTTACAGGCAAATTAGCTTTCATTGAAAAAGCAGTTTTTGGGAGGTTTATTTGAGAATTGCTCATCTGGTTTTTTTTGCAATATTTAAATCTTTTTTAATTTGAGATTTTAATTCATTAACACTTTTAAATTTTTTTTCTTTTCTAATAAACTTTAAAAACTCCACTGATAAGAGTTTATTATAAAGATTTCCAGAATAATTAAATAAATGAACCTCTAATAAGATTTTTTTCTGATTAAATGTTGGTCTATATCCAAGATTTGCTATCCCTCTTAGATATTTAGAATTATTGTGTTTTGATACTCTTACTGCATAAACACCAGGTTTAGCTAAAACATAGTCTTTAATATCTATATTGCATGTAGGGAAACCAATTTTTTTGCCAACCTGTCTTCCTTTTTGAACTTTTCCGTCAATAGTCCAATTTCTATTTAAAAGCTTATTAGCTTTTTCTAAATATCCTTTTTCTAAAAGACTCCTTATTAATGTAGATGAAATTATTTTTTGTTGTTTGATTAACGGGTTTGGCTTTACCACTTTAAAATTAAATTTTTTTTCATTTTCAATTAATAAATTTACATTTCCCTCTCTTCTATTACCAAATCTAAAATTATTACTAACAAATATAAATTTTGATTTTAATTTTTTATTTAAAATTTCTTTAATGAAATTAAGGGACTTAGTTTTAGAAAATTCTTTATCAAATTTTTTAGTTATAATAAAATCTACTTTGAGTTTACTTAATAATTCAATTTTTTGATTAATACTAGTTATCCTAAAATTTTTAAGAGATTTATCGAAAAACATTTTTGGCATTGGATCAAAATTAACTACACCAATTTTGAGTTTGTATTTTTTTTTATATAATTTTGCTAAATTAAATAATTTTTGATGTCCCAAATGAACTCCATCAAAATTTCCTATTAGAACGATAGAATTTTTATTTACGTTTTTAATATTAAAGTTTGTATATAATTTTACCATCTAAGATCTGACTGAGTGTAGTTTACCACTGTTTCATATTCTTTGGATACCTTAAATATACCCTTATCTAGAATTTCCGATTTATGAATACCATTAGAAATTAACAATGAGTCATAATTCAATAAATTAGCTCCCTTAATATCAGTATTTAGGTTATCTCCAATTGCTAAAGTTTTTTTATCTGAATTATCTATAGATAAATTGTAAACTTCGGCATGCGGTTTACCAAAGTGTATAACTTCTCCACCCATTTTTTCGAAAACCATTGCAACAGAGCCTGCACACAACTCTCTAATTCTGCCACGATCAACAATAAGATCAGGATTTGTGCAAATCATCTTTTTATGAGTATGAACGTTGAGTAAATTTTTATAATAATTTAAATCAGTATTATGATCATCAAATAGTCCTGTACATAATAAATATTCGCTATTCACAAGATCACTCGATTTATTTTTTTTAAAAGGATTGAATAGGTCAAAATCTCTTGGGGGACCTATGTGGAAAAATTTTTTTGATGAGTATGATTTTTTTAAGTATTTTAGGGCTGCCTCACCTGAAGTAAACACATGATTTCTTAACTCCTCTTCCATACCCATTTTCTCTAAAAATTTTTTTACAGTTTCATTTGGTCGTGGAGCATTAGTTAACAAAACAAAATCTTTATTATTTATTTTAAGCTGTTTAAGAGTATCTATTGCGCTCTCATAAAGTTTTATTCCATTATGAACCACACCCCATAAATCTACATAAAATAGATCATATTTATGGGCAATTGAACTAAGCCCATCTGTATCTAAATTTTTTGTCATTAAATAACGTATAAACCATAAAATCCTGAATTTCCTAGCATTATTACCAGGTAGTTGCATATCCTGTCTTGAAATAGACGACGTAATATCTATATGAAGACCATATTTATATAGAATTATAAAGGAGATTTTATGAAGTTCAAACCGTTACATGACAGAGTGTTAATTGAAGTATTGGACAGTAGTGAAAAAACTGCTGGCGGGATAATCATTCCTGATACTGCACAAGAAAAACCACAAGAGGGAAAAGTAGTTGCTATTGGTGGTGGTGCAAAAACAGAAGACGGAAAATTAATTCCAATGGACGTTAAAGTTGGTGACAAAGTTTTATTTGGCAAATGGTCAGGGACTGAAGTCAAAATTGATGGTAAAGAATACAGCATAATGAAAGAGTCAGACATTATGGGTATTTCGGGCAAGTAATTTAATTTAAAGGAGAAAGAAAAATGGCAAAAATAATTAAATTTGACGCTGAAGCAAGAGCAGCAATGATGAGAGGAGTGAATATTTTAGCTGATACTGTTAAAGTCACTTTAGGTCCAAAAGGAAGAAACGTTGTGATGGATAAATCTTACGGTGCCCCAAGAATTACAAAAGATGGTGTATCAGTTGCAAAAGAGATTGATCTTGATGACAAATTTGAAAACATGGGTGCTCAAATGGTTAAAGAAGTTGCTAGCAAAACTAATGAGGAAGCTGGAGACGGAACGACCACAGCAACTATTTTAGCTCAAGCAATCGTCACAGAGGGTGTTAAGTATGTTACTGCCGGAATGAATCCAATGGATGTTAAAAGAGGAATAGATTCTGCTGTAGAAGCTGTTAAAGAAAATCTTATTTCATCTGCTAAAAAAGTTAAAGATAGTGATGAAATAGCTCAAGTGGGTACTATTTCATCAAATGGTGATAAAGAAATAGGTTCAATGATTGCTAAAGCAATGCAGAAAGTTGGTAACGAAGGTGTTATCACTGTTGAAGAAGCTAAAGGTATTGACACTGAGTTAGATGTTGTTGAGGGTATGCAATTTGATAGAGGATATTTATCACCATATTTTATAACAAATAGTGATAAAATGACAACAGAGTTAGATAATCCTTACATTTTACTTCATGAAAGTAAATTAACAAACTTACAACCGATGGTTCCTCTTTTAGAAGCAGTTGTACAATCTGGAAGACCATTAATGATTATTTCTGAAGATGTTGAAGGAGAAGCTTTAGCAACTTTAGTAGTAAACAAGTTAAGAGGTGGATTGAAAGTTGTGGCTGTAAAAGCTCCAGGATTTGGTGATAGAAGAAAAGCAATGCTTGAAGATATTGCTATTCTGACTGGTGGCCAAGTAATTTCTCAAGATCTAGGAATTAAACTTGAAAATGTCAAACTTGAAGATCTTGGGTCTTGTAAAAAAATTAAAGTCGACAAAGATAATAGCACTATCGTAAGTGGTAGTGGTAAAAAATCTGATATCGAAGCAAGATGTGGATCGATAAAACAACAGGTTGATGAAACAACTTCTGACTACGATAGAGAAAAGCTTCAAGAAAGACTTGCAAAATTAGCAGGTGGAGTTGCAGTTATTAAAGTCGGTGGTGCAACTGAAGTTGAAGTTAAAGAGAGAAAAGATAGAGTTGAGGATGCTTTAAATGCAACTAGAGCTGCCGTCGAAGAGGGTATTGTAACAGGTGGTGGATGTGCTCTTCTTTATGCGGCTCAAGATCTTGAAAAAGTTAAAGCTAAAGGAGATGATCAAAAAGCTGGGGTTGAACTTGTGAGAAAGGCTTTAGAGGCACCTATTAGACAAATCACTAGAAATGCTGGTGTAGACGGTTCAGTAGTTGTTGGCAAATTGTTAGAGCAGAAGAAAAAAACTCATGGATATGACGCACAAAGCGAAGAATATTGCGATATGTTTGCTAAAGGTATTATTGACCCAGTTAAAGTTGTGAGAACAGCTCTTCAAGATGCTGCATCAATCTCTGGACTGTTAGTAACTACGGAAGCAATGATTGCTGATAAGCCTGAGGAGAAAGACGCTGCTGGAGGAGGAATGCCTGCAGGAATGCCTGGAGGAATGGGCGGCATGGGCGGTATGGGTGGAATGGGAATGTAAAACCCTATACAAATACGAATTCAAAAAGGCCATCATAAGATGGCCTTTTTTTTTATGTAAAAGAAAATATGTCAAAAAGATATAGTGGAAAATCATTCAAAGACTCTAGTATAAAAAAAAAAGCAAAATTAAGTTTTAAAGAAAAGAGAAAACTTAAAAAAGAGAAGCAGAAAAAAGCAAATTAAACATTTAATTAATAAAATCTTCAATAAACATTAGTTTTTTTTAAGTTTTAAAAATTAATTAAATATGTATAAGAACCACATTTTATGACAAATGATATTAGAAACATCACGATTATTGCTCATGTAGACCACGGCAAAACTACTTTGATTGATAATTTGATGAAACAAAGTGGATCATTTAGAGAAAATGAAATCGTTGATGAAAGGTTAATGGACTCTGGTGAATTAGAAAAAGAAAGAGGAATTACAATTTTAGCAAAACCTGCCTCGATTAATTGGAAAGATACAAGAATAAATATAATTGATACTCCAGGTCACAGAGACTTTGCGGCAGAAGTTGAAAGAGTTTTAAGCATGGCTGATGGAGCTCTCTTGCTTATAGACTCTGCTGAAGGAGTGATGCCACAAACAAAGTTTGTATTATCTAAAGCTTTAAAACAAGGTCTTAAACCAATTGTTGTGATTAACAAACTTGATAAAGATGATCAGAGAGCTAATGAGGTTTTAGATGAAACATTTGATTTATTTGTAAGCCTTGATGCAAATGAAGAGCAATTAGATTTTCCTGTTTTATACGCAAGTGGTAGATCAGGTTGGGCAGACATAGAAGTGGAAGGCCCTAGAGAAAATTTAAACCCACTTTTAGATTTAATACTGAACCACGTTAAACCTGCAAAATTTGAAAAGGAAAAACCTTTTGCAATGTTATCTACACTTCTTTATGCTGATAGTTTTTTAGGAAGAAGCTTAGTAGGAAGAATTACCCAAGGGACAGCTAAAGCTAATCAATCAATAAAAGCGATTAATTTAAAAGGTGAAAAAATTGACGAAGGTAAACTTACTAAAATTTTCAGATATGAGGGAACCAAAAAAGTGCCTATTGAGGTTGGTGAGGCTGGAGATATTGTAGTAATTGCAGGATTAGAAAAAGCTAATGTTGCAGATACTATTTGTGATTTAGATGTAAATAAACCTATTTCAGCAACACCAATAGATCCACCCACAATGTCTATCACAATAACTGTTAACACTTCTCCACTTGCGGGAAAAGAAGGTAAAAAACTTACAAGCACTCAAATTAGAGATCGACTACTTCAAGAAGCTCAGAATAATGTAGGAATTACTGTTTCTGAAAACGATGGCAATGACTCCTTTGTTGTAAGTGGTAGAGGTGAACTTATGTTAGAAATTTTACTTACTCAAATGAGACGAGAGGGATTTGAAATGACAGTCAGTCCACCTAAGGTTTTATATCAAATAGATGAAAGTGGAAAAAAACTTGAGCCTTTTGAAGAAATTACAATGGATTTAGACGAAGAATTCTCATCAAAAGTAATAGACTCTATGAACAGAAGAAAAGGTAAATTAATTGATTTAAAAGATACTGGCAAAGATAAAAAAAGACTTATTTTTCATGCACCAACTCGAGGGTTAATGGGTTACACAAGTAGATTTTTAACCCTCACTAAAGGTAATGGAGTTATTAATAGGATTTTTCATAGCTATGGGCCTTTTGAAGGTGAAATGGAAGGAAGAAGAAATGGAGCCTTAATTGCAATGGAACAAGGTAAAGCAGTTGCTTTTGCTATATTTAACTTACAGGCCAGAGGAGAAATGTTCGTAACACACAATGACCCTGTCTATCCTGGAATGATAGTAGGATTGTCACCAAAACCAGGCGATATGATAATCAATGTTATGAAGGGGAAAAAATTAACAAATATGAGAACACAGGGAACTGACGAAAACGTTGTGCTCACTCCAGTGAGGAAAATGTCTATTGCTGAGCAATTGAGTATGCTTAATACAGATGAGGCGTTAGAAATTACTCCTGAGTCTTGTAGATTAAGAAAATCTATTCTTGATCCTCATGAAAGAAAAAGAAGTGAAAAGTCTGGAGCAGCAGCTTAACTAAAACTTTTATTAACAATAAATAACCCAAAAGCAACGCAAGGACCAATTCCAAAAGCAAAAATTAAAGTTCCAACACCTACTGTTCCACCTAAATACCATCCAATTATTACAACTGAAATTTCTAAGCTTGCTCTGACTAAAGCAATAGGTAAGTTTGTTATTTTTGTTAAACCAGTCATTAATCCATCTCTTGGACCTGGTCCAAGATTTGCTACTAAATAAATACCACTTCCTATACCAACCAGCATTACAGAAAATATTGCCAATAAATATTTTAATATGTTAGATAAGGGTGGGTCAAAAAAATATAAAGTAATATCAATCATTCCAGAAATAATAATTATATTAAAAATTGTTCCTAATCCTGGCTTCTGTCTAAGAAATAACCAAAAAAAAAGAACACTTACACTTACTAAAAATGTTGCTGCACCAATAGATAATTTAGAATTTTTTGATATTCCCTCTGCTAGTACTGACCAGGGGGAATTTCCTGTAGTTGATAATATTAATAATCCCTCTCCAAAACCAAAGATAATTAAACCGAAAATTAAAAAAAATGATGTTGAAAATTTTGGTTTGAAGTTAAAGCTTTTATCTGAGCTCCAATATACTTTAGGAATATTTTTAATAGATAAAAACATATTATACTGTTAATTATAAAATAATTAATACTTGCTTATAATGAAAAAAATCACACTCAGCACTATATTTATTTTTATTTGTTTTGCCTCATATGCTCATATTGGTCATTACATTAACTATAAAAAAATTGAGATGGAAATTTTAAGAAATAATGAATTGATTGGTTATAATTATTATTTTTTTTCACAAAAAAATGACATTACTCTAGTGACTAATCAATTTAAATTTGAGATAAAACTTTTGGGAGCAACAGTTTTTGAAGTAGAGGGTATTGGTGAGGAAAAATATTTGAAAGATCAATTGATTTCTTTTAACTCAAAAACTATACAGAATAAAAAAGAAAAGTTTGTAAACTTAACTTTAAATAAAAATACTAAAAAATTTGATATTGTTGGCTCTTCTTTCTCAGGTGAAGCTCTACTTGAAAATACTATTGGTAATTGGTGGAGTCATAAAATTTTGCAATCTAGTAGCCAAATAAGCCCTATATCAGGTAGTATAAAAGAGCAGATAGTTACATTCGTTGCAAAGGAAAAAGTTATAATCAATGGTAAAGAATATGAGACTGATCATTTCAAATTAACTTCCAAAGATATGACGCTCCCAGATGATAAAAGGTTAAATTTTGATATTTGGTTAGATAAAAAAACTTCTTTAATAGTAAAAGTTACTTATCAAAGAATGGGTAATTGGGAATACAGATTAAAAAATTACGAGTAATTTAACTATTTATTTTCTTATAAAGATCATTTGCACTTATCCATCCTGACTCTAACCTAGGTCCATTAAACCAATCTGCGCATACACCAAGATTTAATCTAGAATTCCAATAACTTTTTAATTTTAGTGGTTTTGAGTTTGAGGAGTATTTCCAACCATGGTTAAGTGAAAAAAGTACTTTTGTCCGCTTAATTCCTGTTAATTTAAAAAACTTATCAATCAAAATTTTAGAATTAGTTTTTTTAAGTACTTTATTTTGATTTATTTTTTTATTTGCCCAATTAAAAGTACTCTGTAGTGTCCAAAGATCACTTTTACTTTTAAATCTTTTTTTACTATTTTCGTAACCAGCCCATCCTAGAATTCTATCATTAAATAAAAAACTACTATAACCTAAGTTGGTTTTTTTAATTTCTATTAAAATTGTTATATTTGCATCCATTTTAATCTTTTCTTTTATAAAAGAATTTTTAATATATTTTTTTGATAATTTTTTTAACTGAGGAAATGGACAAGTCAAAATTAAATTTTCATAGTTTCTAATTTCACCATTATTAAATATTAAATTCCATTTTCTATTTTGGAAATTTATTTTTTTTAGTTCACTTTTAAAATAACATCTTACATTTTTTAAAAGATATTTACTAATGTCATTGTTTCCTTTTCTGCCAATAACTTTAACATGTTTTTTATTTTCTTTTTTTTTATGACTTAAAAATTTATGATTTCCTTCCCAAATTTTTAGTATTTTTTTTTCTATTAGCTTTTTAGTAAATTTTTTAAATTCTGGTGTTTTTGGAGAAAAGTATTGAGTCCCATGATCAAACCCCCTAATTTTATCTAATCTTTTAAAAGATGACCTTCCTCCTAAGCCTCTTGCTTTATCATACAAATCAACATTGTGTTTTTTGTTTAAAAGATTTGCGATGGTTGCTCCAGAAATTCCTGAGCCAATTACACAAAAACTACTCATTTACCGGCAACTGTCATGCCTTCAATCATCATAGTTGGAGAATTTGTTGAATATTCGAAATCTAAGTCGTTTGCTAAAAATATATTTTTAAACATATCCTTAAAATTTCCTGCAATTGTTATTTCATTTATTGGATATTTAAATTCACCATCTTCTACAAAAAACCCCGTTGCTCCAACAGAGTAATCTCCAGTTACAAGATTGCTGCCATGGCCTATTGTTTCTGTAATATAAATGCATTTTGAATTATTTTTTAATAGCTCATCATAACTTTGTTTTCCATTCTCAAAATACAAATTTGTAGTACCTCCCCTTCTTCCATTTGATGGGATGTTTAATTTTTTGCCATTATAAGTATCTACAAGATAATTTTTAAGCACACCCTCTTTAACTAGATTCAGGGTTTCAGATTTAATACCTTCTGAGTCAAAATTCTTTGAGCCTAAACCCTTAATTATATCTGGTTTATCAATTATATTTATAGAATTAGAAAATATCTGCTCATTAATCTTGTCCTTAAGAAATGAAGTTCCTCTAGCGATTGCAGAGGATGAAATCGCACTTGCAAAAGCACTTAGCATACCTTTTGCAATTCTCTTATCAAATATGACACTTAATTTTTCGCTTCCAATTTTTTTTGGACTTAATTTTCTAATTGTTTGATCACTTGCCAGTTTACCCAAGGCTTGGGGATCTTTGATATCATCTAAATATCTTTTACTTGAATATTCATAATCCCTTTCCATGCTATTTTCGTCTTTAGCAACAGCTACACATGACGTCGTAAATGAAGATGTTTTGTAACCACTACAAAAACCATCACTGTTTGCTAAAATAAAATTAGTTTTTTTTTCAGTAAAACTGGACTCTGTGTTTATTATTTTTTTATCCTCTGATGCTGTATTTTCTAATTCTTTTAAATAATGAATTTTTTTATCATTATCAATATGGGTGTTATCATAAATATTTAAATCTTTAAGTTTATCTGCAAGTAAATTTTTGTCTGGTAATGAATTGAACTCATCCTCTGGTGTAATTTTAGTTGTTTCATAGCATTTCTCTATAAGTATATCTAAATTTTCATTTAATAAATTTGACGAGGAAATCGAAGATTTTTTTCTGCCAATATAAGTATCTATGCTAAACGCTAATCCATCAGATCGATTAGACTCATCTAAATTTTTATTTCTAAAATTGACTGTTTCAGAAATAGAATGACCTATTGTAACACTTGCATCTGAAGCTCCAATTTTTTTGGCAACATCTAGACAATATGCAGCTTTAGTTTTTAAAAAATCTTGATCTTTAATCATTAATTACAGTTTTGTTCCACCCACTGTCATTTTGTCTATTAGTATGGATGGCTGCGCTACACCTACTGGAACTCCTTGGCCTGCTTTTCCACAAGTTCCAATTCCTGGATCCATTTTCATGTCATTACCAACCATTGAAACTTCCTTTAAAATTGATGGACCATCTCCTATTAATGTCGCTCCCTTTATTGGAGAACCTATTTTGCCATTAATAATTTCGTATGCTTCTGTACAATTAAAAACAAATTTTCCTGACGTAATATCTACTTGTCCACCCCCAAAGCTCACAGCAAAAATACCTTTATCAACAGATTTGATCATCTCATCTTGAGTTTGATTGCCACTTAACATCATAGTATTTCTCATTCTAGGTAAAACTACGTGTCGATAGTTTTCTCTTCTTCCTGATCCAGTTGACCTTGTATTCATTAAACGTGCATTTAATCTGTCTTGCATAAAGTTTTTTAAAATTCCATTTTCAATTAAAACAGTTCTTTCAGTTGGCGTACCCTCATCGTCTATTGTAAGACTGCCTCTTCTATTATCAATGGTACCATCATCAACAATTGTGACACCTTCACTTGCAACTTTATGTCCCATTAAGTTATGAAATGCTGATGTTTTTTTTCTGTTAAAATCACCCTCTAGACCATGTCCTATTGCTTCATGAATTAATATTGCTGGCCAACCTGGTCCCAAAACAACTTTCATTTCGCCGGCTGGTGCGGGTTTACTCTCCAAGTTAACTGAAGCAATTCTAAAAGCTTCTTCACATACACTTTTCCAGTTATCATTCTGTAAATAATCATCGTAAGCCTGTCTGCCTCCAATGCCATACACACCTGTTTCTTTTCTTCCATCTTTTTCAAGCATTACAGAAACATTAAACCTAATTAATGGTCTTATATCTGTAATTGCCTCACCACCTGATCTGATTATTTCTACTGATTTATGTTCACCTAAAAAATTTGCTGTAACCTGTTTTACAGATCCATCTTTTTTTCTTAAGTAATCATTAACTTTATTTAGGACTTCTATTTTAGAGTTTAAAGATTTTTGTTCTATAGGATTTACATCACTATAAAATTTTTTGTTAGATTTTGGTATCTCAGTATTATAAGTGCCTTTGATTGATTTAAGTGTTGACTGAAGATTTTCTGCTGAACTTTTTAAAGAATTTTTTGATATTTCATTTGAGTAAGAATAAGCAACAACTTCTTCAGATACTGCTCTAAATCCAAAACCCAAATCAGAGCTATAGTTTGAGCTCTTAATCTTATTATCATCTAAAACAATAGACTCCGACTTTGAGTCCTCCAAATACAGTTCTCCGTCATCACAATTTTTTAAGGTATCCGATACTATATTTTCGGCATCTTTTCTTGCCAAATCTGATTTATCAAAGAAATTACTCATAGCAGTTACATAAAGGTTTATATTTTCTTTTCAACTGCTCTTTTTACACATGTACAAAAATCTATTAGAAGATAACTATTGTAATATGAAAGTTTATTTCAACAATTCCTGTAAAATTTGTAGATCTGAAATAAACTTGTATAAAAAAGAAAAAATAGAAGACATAGATTGGATCGATATTACCAATAATGAACTAGCAGAAAAAGAAACTAATAAAGATGACAAGCAGCTCTTAAGACGATTACATGTAAAAGATAATGATAAAATTTTAGAGGGGGCTGAAGCTTTTTTATATGTTTGGCAGAAAATACCTAAATATAGATTTTTATATAAATTTTTTAAACTTCCAATAATTTTTCCAATTTTTAATTATGGATATGAAATTGTTGCTTACTTTCTTTATCTCAAAAATAAAAAACAATTGAAAAATTAAGCTAAAAAAAATATCATTATTTCACTTAGTAATGACATTGAAAGCATAAACATTATTAATACAATTGAGTACATCAAGGTTATGATTCTATTTCTTTTTCTTCTTAACTTAACAAACTCTCTATCATCTAAATCTGAAAAGTCTCTCACTCCAATTACAGGGTAGTCGTAACTCCACCGCCAAGTTGATTGACCTAGTCTAGGATCCAGACTGTTAAAATACCTTATCCATGAAAGAACGTAGGTTAAAATTATGAACAGAGTAACCATTAATATAATTCCAAGAAGCATTATTAATACTACCAAATGTATTTAGTTCTATTAATTGGCATTTTTGGCTCTTTTTCTGGCTATTAGATGAGTTAAAGAGTCTACCATGGTGTCTGAAGCCTTAAAAATTTCATTATTTTTAAATTCATGTGAAATCTTTTTTTCTGGATTTGTTTTATCTTCAATAACTATACCTTCGTCTGGTGAATTATTTTTAATGTATATCAATAATAACCATTCATCATCAGCTGCTTCGTCCCATTTAACAAAAATCTCACCTGTCTCAAATCTTCTATCGATACATCTAAAGATTGACATATGTCTTGTTACGTGTCTTTTGTTTAATTGGAAAACTAAACTACTTGCACTTCTGTAAAAACTTTCCAAAGAAAATTCTATTTTTTGTCTAGCTATTGAGTATTCTTTTTCTTTTTTAAGAAGCGTTTCTCTATCTTCATCTCCTTGAATTTTTACTCCTAGAGCCTCCACCCTTTCCTTAATTTTTTGATCTCTTATTATTCGATATTTCTCTTTTAGTTTTTCTATTCTTTGTTGAAGACCTGCATAATCCTCCCTTTTCTCTTTTAAAGAAATTTTTTCAAGTTTTTCTAATTCTTTAACTTCTCTAACTCTAAATTTTTCAATTTGCTTATCTAATCTTAATTTTTGTAAAAATTGTTTTTGTTTCTCAGCCTGCTCAATTCTTAATAATGCTTGTTCTTTTCTTAAAAATAATTTTATGTCTTTCGTTCTTTGTTTTTCAATTTTGATTTCTTCTTTTAGTGTTTCTTCTTTTAATTTAAATTTTAAATCTTCTTGTTTTTGTTTTTCCTCTGCTCTCTTAATTTTTTCTAATCTCTCGTTTTCTTGTTTTTCTACTTTTATTCTTCTGGCTTCATCTTTTTTAATTACTCTGTACTGATCGATAGTATTAGCAATTTTATCAAAAAAACCCTGGATATATTTTTCAAAATTTAAATTTAATTTTATTTTAAATTCAGGCTTAAGTGAATTTTGAAAATTAATTAGTTTTAAAATAAAACTATCTTCTTTTTTTACTTTTACAGTAATAGATTTTTTAATTTTTTTATAACTCTTAACTTTATTTTTTTTTAATTTTTTTTTTATTTTAGGTTTATTTTTTATTTTAGGTTTATTTTTTATTTTAGAACTATTTTTTTTTACCTTTTTTCTTAATATTTTTGTATTTCTAGTATTTTTAAGTTTAACCTTTTTTTTAATTTTTTTTGATTTTTTTGATTTTTTTGATTTTTTTGATTTTTTTTTCATTTCGAGAAGATTTATATCTATCAATAATTTATTGATAAATATAGTCTCTTGTAACTGGAGTAGATCTGTAATTTTTTGTTAGTTGAAATTGATAAACAACTTGATCACCCCATTTAAATGCCATCTCACAACCTGCAAGATAGAATTCCCACATCCTAAAAAATCTTTCATCAAACATTTTAATTATTTTATCTTTATTTCTGAGACAGTTTTCTTTCCAATGTCTCAGGGTATGAGAGTAATGAAGTCTTAAAACTTCAATATCCGCAACAATCAATCCAGCTTTTTCAATTGGTGTAGTAACTTCACTTAAACTTGGCGTATATCCACCTGGAAAAATATATTTTGTAATCCATGGATGAGGATCGCGAGGTGGATTTACTGATCCAATAGTGTGTATTAGGGAAATTCCATCATCTTTGAGCATTTTTTCAACCTGAGTGAAAAATTTACGATAAAATTTTCTTCCCACATGTTCAAACATGCCAACACTAACTATTCTGTCAAACTTTTCATTAAGCTCTCTGTAATCCATTAACTTAAAGTTGAGTTGATTTTCAAGATTAAGCTCTTTTGCTTTTTTTTTACAATAATTAAATTGATTTTCAGATAAGGTTATTCCGGTTACTTCACAATTAGCACTTTTGGCTATGTCAATTGCTAATGATCCCCAACCACAACCAATATCTAAAACTTTTTGATTTGGCTTAATGTTTAATTTTTTGATGATGTGTTGTATTTTGTTATTTTGAGCATCTTCTAATGTATCATCCTCATTTTTAAAATAAGCACATGAATATTGTCTTTTTGGATCTAAAAATAAATCATATAAATCATCTGAAATATCGTAGTGATGGGAAACATTCATTTTTGATTTCTTTATAAAATTAAAATTTGTTAGATATCTGTAAGATCCTCTTAATCTATTCATTAAATAACTAAAAAAATTAAGATCACCTCTTCCAAAGTTCATAAGTGCAAGGTCTAAAAAATCTGTAAGGCTTCCATTTTCGATTACAACTTCTCCATCTGTATATGCTTCACCAAAATAAAGATCGGGATGAAGTAATAATTTATAATGCAGCTTTTTATTTAATATTTTTAGTTTAAGCGGATTTTCTTTTTTTGGATTTCCAATGATGTAACTCTTTGAATTTGCATCAATTAATATAAAACCATCTTTTTTAAAAACACTATTTAAAAATCTTGCAAGTTGCATATTAAGCTGCCAGAGATGAAAGGGTTGAAAAATTTAACTTTTCCAAATTAGTATTTAATTCTTCTGACTCAACAGAATTTAAAATACTTAAAGGAGGTAAAATATTTTTGTAAGACTCATTTTTTTTTCCAAAATATGTATGAAGTCCTGATATTAAATTATATTTTTCAAACACACTTCTAACATCACATAATTTTTGATTGACTTTTTGCTCATTTCCATTTTGAAAATCATCGTATACTTTTCTCGCTAATTCTGATGTTGCATTACAGGTTGCTGTAATAATACCTGAGCAGCCTAGTTCAAGTCCTTTTAGTAATTTGGACTCTGATCCTGGTAAAACTGAAAAATTGTCTATTTTTAAATTTTCAAACAAATTATATGAGCTATCTTTGACTCCAACAATGTTATTTGGATATTTTGATACAAGCTTTTCAACACACTCAATACTAAATTTATAACCACATAATTTTTCAAAATTATAAAGAATTATTTTACTATCAGGAATTTGCTCAACTATTTTACGATAAAATTCTATTACCTCTTTATCACCATACTTATAATAAGCTGGGGGCATTATTAAAAATTTTTTAAAACTTAAAGATTTTGCAACTCTCATTAAATTTATAGTTTCTCCTAATGAATTTAATCCAGTACCAATAATATATTTCTCTTTGTATTTGCTTTGTGCTAATTGATTTAAAAGACCTATTTTTTCTGAAACAGGAATTAACTGAGCCTGGCCGGTGCTTCCAAAAATTGCAGCTCCATGACAACCATTATCTATTACCATTTCCGCATGTTTAATGGTTTTTTTAATATTTAATGTCAAATCACCATTTAAAATTGACATTGAGGCAGCATATATCCCAATAATTTTACTCATATTAAAAATTTATATAAAAAAACTGAATAGTAAAGTTTATAAATTACTTGTGAAAATATTAGCAATTCAAAATAAGATGGGTATTGGTGATACGGTAATTTATCTTCCTTTTATCAAAGCAATTTCAAGAAGGTTTAAATCTCCAGTTAGTTTACTTACAAAAACAAGCTCTAAAGCAGAGGAATTTTTAAATCAAACAACCTATATCGATCAAGTAATTTACCAAAAAAAAAATGATGGAATATTAGGCTCTATCAAACTAGCAGGAGAACTAAATAAATATAATTTTGAAAAAGTTTTTATTTTTAATTCCTCGTTAAGATTTAATTTGATCTCAAGATTAGCAGGTATAAAAAAAATTTATCAATATCCCCTTTTTGAAAAAAAAAATCAGCATATCATTGGTGCTGCAAAAAAATTAATCAAAGATAATTTAGGTATCGATGTTATTGAAAATCCTGAAATTCAAATTAACAAAAACTTAATTAAAGAAGCATCTGAGAAGTTAAGTATCAAACCAGATGAAATTAATATCTTGCTTGCTATTGGTGGCTCTGGACCAACAAAAAGAATTCCCTCAAAAACCTTTTTAGAATTTATGAAAAAAATTAAAAATGTAAAAAAATGCAGATTTTTTCTGGCTACTGGTAAGGATGAAGGTGAACAGAAAATTTTAAATGAAATCTTAAATACTGAATTTAAGAACCAGTGTGTTGCATTAGACAACTATTCAATTAATGAAATTTTACCATTGATAAAAAATTGTAATATCGCAATTTGTAATGATACTAGCTTTGCACATTTATCATCAGCCCTTGGTATTAAAACTATTACATTAATGGCTGACTCTCCTCTAATTTATGGATCTTATTCAACAAACATGTACCCAATTATACCTGACGGTGAGCAAATAGTCTCTCATAATACATTGGGTAAAGATAAAATAAATCCAGAAAAAATATTCAGTAAATTTATATCAATATTATCTTAAGAAATATCTTGAAGAACAATTTCTTTAGCTTCATTGACTATAGTTGATAATCTTGCAGTCTCTGGAGAAACGTCAGGATGAATTTTTTTTTGAATTTTTAAGTAAGCTTTATTAACAATTTCTTTAGTAGGTTTCTTTGTAATATCTAAATTTAATATTTTATATGCTTCTGAAACTGACAATGTCGAAGAATTATTGCCCATAGATTGGTTAAAAGAAAATCTTCCAGAATTTCTTAAAGTTTTAATAAGTCTATAAAGTGAAAGCAATTGAATTAAGGACAATCCTTTAAGCTTTACAAGAGCTAGGCTTGCTAAAGTTAAGGGTAATGTTAGTAAAAATTTTCCTCCAATAGCAAATAATATTGCGAAAATTACTAATAGTAGAATTGATAGTAATCTTAGTCCTCTTGACATTTTATTAAGAGCAGCATTAGAAAACCATCTTAATAAAAAATATAAAATAATTAAAATTAAGAGTGTATAAATTATAATATTCATATATTTCCTAGGGCAAATGAAAGTACCATATCTAAAAAAAAAACTAGAGATAAAATCTTGTCACAATGTCGAGTGGGAAGATAATTATAGCTGGATACATCAGAAAAATATCTTAGAAGTTCTAAAAGATAAATCCAAATTAAACCCTGAAGTAAAAAAATATTTAGATCAGGAAAATTCTTATGCAGAGTATCATTTAAAAGATACTAAAAAATTACAAAAAAAATTATTTGATGAAATCAAGGGAAGAATAAAGTTAGATGATGAGTCTTTGCCTTACAAAGATCACACTTATGAATATTGGACAAAAACAACAGCTAAAGGAAATTATTCAATTAAACTTAGAAAAAAAATTGGAACAAGTAAAGTTGAGGAAATTTGGAATGGAGATAAGGAAAAAGAGCAAATTAAAACTGAGTACTTTGGTGTTGGTGACTTAGAGGTAAGTAACAACGATAAATATCTTGGTTATTCATTAGATCTTAAGGGTTCTGAATATTATACAATTCATATTAGGGATATAAAAACAAATAAAATTATTTCTAAGGAAATTACAGAAACATCTGGGGGTATTACTTTTAGTTTAGACGATAAATATATTTTTTACTCAAAACTAGATAAAAATCACAGAGCAAGAAAAATTTATAGACACGAGATAGGAAATTTCAAAGATGAAGATAAGTTAATTTTTGAGGAAAAAAGTGAGGCTTTTACAGTTAGCATTGTATTAAGTTCAGATGAAAAATATTATTTTATAAATACATCTGATCATAACACCTCAGAACAATATTATTTTAATGTAGATGAGTCAGACCCTCTTCCAAAACTTATAATGAAAAGAGATAGGGGTGTTCTATACTCAACAAACTCATGGGGTGGTAAATTTTATAATCATACAAATAAAAATGCAGAAGATTTTAAAATTGACATTACAGATAATTTGGAAAAACAAAACTGGAAACCTTTTATTTTACCTAAGAAAGAGGTTTTAATAGGAAGTCTAACTTTTCTAAAGAATTGGATTATTAGATCTGAAACATCTAATGCTTTAGATAAATTATTTATTAGAAATATCTCAACAAATATTGAACAAGAGTTAATATTTGCCAATGAAACTATATATGTTCCTGGAGTATCACTTGTTCAAAGAGATAGAGACACAGATGAAGTTTATCTTGGATATTCCTCACCTAAAACACCTTCGAGAGTTTATAAGTATAATTTATCAAATAAATCCAAAATTCTTGTTAAAGAGCAAGAGATCCCATCAGGACACGATCCAGAAAATTATATTGTGGAAAGAGTGGAGTTCAAATCACATGATGGAAGATTAGTTCCATTAACAATTACACGTCATAAAAAAACTAAAACAGATGGGTCTGCAAACTTACTCCTTTATGGTTATGGGTCATATGGAAACTCCATGAGCCCAAGTTTTTCATCAACGAGATTAAGTTTAATTGATAGAGATATCATTTGGGCAACTGCCCATATAAGAGGTGGAATGGAAAAAGGAATGAAGTGGTGGAAAGAAGGAAAACTAACGAATAAAAAAAATACCTTTGAAGATTATATTCATGCAGGTAAGTATTTAATAGAAAATAATTATACTTCTAAGGGTAGAATCATTGGCATGGGTGGATCAGCAGGTGGATTACTTATGGGCGCAGTTGTAAATCAGTCTCCAGAATTATTTTTAGGAATGATAATGGCTGTACCTTTTGTTGACTCACTAACAACAAATCTAGATCATTCTCTACCTTTAACAGTTGGGGAATTTGATGAATTTGGAAACGCTAAAGATAATAAAGAACACTTCGATTATATTTTTTCATATGCGCCCTACAACAATATAAAAAAAACAGATTATCCACATATTTTAATAACCACCAGCCTCAGCGATAACCGGGTCCTATTTGATGAGCCTGCAAAATTTACTGCAAAATTAAGAGAGTACAAAACTGATAATAATTTACTTTTATTAAAAACTGAAATGAATGCAGGTCATGGTGGTAAATCTGGTAGAGATGGTGCAATTGAGGAAATTGCTGTTGACTATGCGTTTGCACTAAAAATCACAAATAAAATATAATTTTTAATCTTGAAATCATAAAAATAATTCCCAAATAACAATAGTAAGTCGCCTAATGGGGCTTACTAAATGTAAACTTGCTTAACAAAGGAGGATATAATGACAAGTAAGGATTTATCTATATTTAACTCACTAAGACCTTTTTCAATTGGTTTCGATGATATGTTTGATCAATTTGAAAATATGCTAGGCAATGGAAATTTGACAATGCAGTCAAATTACCCGCCCTACAACATTCGAAAAACAGGTAAGGACAATTATGCAATTGAGGTTGCATTAGCTGGCTTTAACAGAAAAGATGTTGAGGTTGAGTTTGAGGATAATTTATTAACGGTTAGAACTAAACAAGTTAATAAATCTGAGAACAGTGATGTTGATGGAGAAATCATTCATAAAGGTATTTCTCAAAGACAATTTGCAAGATCATTCACTATTGCTGATGATGTAAAAGTAAATGGTGCTGAGCTTAAAGATGGTCTTTTAACAATATCTTGTGAAAGAATTATTCCAGAGCATAAAAAGAAGAAACTTATAGAAATCAAATAAGTTTAACCTTGCTTGCGGGGATATTTATCCTCGCAAGTTAGATTTAAAAGCAGCCGTTAGATACAAAACCAACAACAATATTTTCTGAATTAATTTCAAATCTTCTCTCACAAGGTATCAAGTATTTTTTTG
>CACKXR010000002.1 GCA_902604175.1 uncultured Pelagibacteraceae bacterium | reverse complement strand
TTTTGACATTTAAAAATCAAAAATTAAATGATCCACAATTATTAAAATTTAGTAAATACTTTGGAAATTTAGACTTACCTGCACCTAATCCATATGGGATAAATTTTTCACCTGAATACCCAGAAATAAACGTAATATCAAATGTTAAAGAAAAAGGAAAACCAATTGGTATTCTTGGTGATGGCGAGGCCACATGGCATGCTGATATGACCTATAATGAAATTCCACCAAAAGGTGCGATTTTGTACTCGTTAGAAGTACCAAAAAATCAAGGTGATACACACTTTTCTAATATGATTGCTGCTTATGAGGATATGCCTGAAAGCTTAATAAAAAAAATTGGTGGTAAAATTTTAATTCATGATGCCTCACATAATAGTGCCGGACAATTAAGAAAAGGGTACAAAGAAAATGCTGATCCATCTCTAACGCCAGGAGCAAAACATCCAATTATTTTTAAAGATCCTACTACTCAAAAAAAATCACTTTTTCTTGGCAGAAGACCACATGCTTATATAGTTGGAATGACTATTGATGAAAGTGAGAGTCTACTAAATGAATTATGGTTACATGCTACACAAGAAAAATATACCTTTACCCATCGATGGCAAAATAACGAAGTGTTGATGTGGAAAAATCTTTTTGTCTTACACAAAAGAGACTCATTTGACCCAAATACTAGACGGGTTATGCATAGAACTCAAATAAGTGGAGATATAAGAATTTCTTAGACCAAAACTTCACCTCGCATAAGTGGTCTGAATGTTCTATAAAAAATTGCAGATTTTGCAAAGGGCTTTCCTTCTTTACTTTCGATAACAGCTCCCGCTGTCATTATTCCTGATGGATTTCCTGCGCGTAGTTCCATTGGGTTAGAGTCTTTTCTTTTCACATTATTTGGGATAGTACCCTCAATTGCAGCAGCAACACCAATATTCACTCCCGCAGTACCCATTATTGCTTTATGAGTTTTTTCCATTGAAAACATTCTTGTTGTAATATCTTGATCTTTAGAATTAATTTTGGTTCCATCCAAACTAACATAATCTTTTGCAGAAGTTACAATTCCAATTCTAGGTGTGTTCATTGGTGCATCATCTTCTGATTTTGATAAACCAATAATATGTGCAGACTTTCGTCTTATTTTTTGTATTAAATTCATTTTATCAATTTCTGCATCAAGTACATCTGGTGTTTCTGTACCTTCTAAACCAATATCCTCTGCAAGCAAATATACAAGAGGTGTTGCGGCGTCAATAATACTTACATTAATTTTGCCAAAATCTTTAATTTCTATTTCATCAATTACATTTCCCGTAGGTAGAAGTTTTCCTGTTCCAGACCCTCCAGGTTCTAAATAATCTAATCTTACTTTGGATCCAGTTCCATGAACTCCCGCAATCGAATAGTCACCTTCGATTAATGGTTTTCCATCTTTAACATTAAAAGTTGAATGGATGATTTTGTTAGTATTAACTTGGTAAATTCTTATTTTATTTTCACCTTCTTTTGGTTTAATTATACCCTCTTGAATTGCATAG
This sequence comes from uncultured Pelagibacteraceae bacterium, assembly GCA_902604175.1. Taxonomy (GTDB): domain Bacteria; phylum Pseudomonadota; class Alphaproteobacteria; order Pelagibacterales; family Pelagibacteraceae; genus Pelagibacter. The sequence goes on along the minus strand of CACKXR010000002.1, from coordinate 98,151 downwards.
GGTCCAACTGCACCTGATAAATTACCACAATTATTGTTCCATTCTGCAATAGGTTTATCTATAGCAATCTGAATAAAGTTATAGTCAACATCAGCATCATCTCGATCTGATGGACTTATAATAACACACTTAGAAACTGATGATACACCACCACCCATTCCATTTAACTGTCTTTTGTTAGAGTCTGGACTTCCAATAACTTTTAAAAACAAATCATTTAACTCTTTTTGATTTGAGGTAGGTAAATCTTTCTTTTGAAAGAAAACACCTTTACTTGTTCCACCTCGATAATATGTAGCCTTAATCCATCTTTGTGCCATTAATCTTAAGCCTCCTTATAAGCTGTAGGCAAAATCCCACCATTTTTCCAAAAATTTAACTCTTCTGGAACATCTAATCTAGCATTAAGTGTAACTTCAATGATATCACCTGTTTGTTTATGTATTTTCATGAGCACTTTTTTATTTTCATTTGTAATATCATTTAACCCTAATAAGCTAAACTGGTCTGAACTTTCAATATTTAGCTCATTGATACCTTGTCCATTTTCAAATTCTAAAGGGAGCAATCCCATTCCAATTAAATTTGATCTATGAATTCTTTCAAATCCTTTTGCAACTATTGCTCTTACACCAATTAATAATGGTCCTTTAGCGGCTACATCTCTTGACGATCCACATCCATAATTTTCGCCTGCTATAACTATAATTTCTTTTTTCTCTTTTTTATATTGAACTGCAGCTTCATAAATTCTCGTTACTTTATTTTCTGGATATTTAATTGTAAGACTTCCCTCCTGATTGGGTACCATTAAATTTCTTAGTCTTAAACTAGCAAAAGTAGATCTTTCTACAATTTCATGATTGGCTCTTCGAGTTAAATAATTATTAAAATCTTTAGAGTCTAATCCAAGTTTTGTTAAGTAATCCCAAGCTGCTGTTCCTTTTGTTATAACACTAGAGGGAGAAATATGGTCTGTAGTGACAGAGTCACCAAGTAATACTAGTGGTCGGGCTAGTTCTATATCATTAGTTTGATTATCTTCTGCATGTTTTAAGTATGGAGGTTTTTTTATATAAGTACTATCAGGCCAGTCATAATCTTGAGAATTTGAAACATTTAAATTTTCCCATAAACTTCCTCCCTGATACACCTGATCATACTTTTCTCTAAAAGTTTCTGCTTTGTAAAACTCATTTACAATTTTATCCACTTCTATATTTGAAGGCCAAACATCCTTCAAAAAAATATTTTGATCATTAGAACTTTTTCCTAAACTGTCACTTAAAAGATTAATTTTGACATTACCTATTATAGAAAACAGTACCACTAATGCAGGGGATGCCAAGTATGAAGCTCTTATATTTGGATGTATTCTTCCTTGGAAATTTCTATTTCCTGAAAGCACTGCAACTGAAAAAATTTTTTCTTTTTCTATAGTATTTGCTAAGTTTTCGTCTAAAGGTCCTGAGCTGCCGTTACAAGTTGTACATCCAAAACCAACTACATTAAAACCTAATTGATCTAAATATTTTTGTAAACCAGATTTACTTAAAATCTCTGCTGTAACTTTGCTACCCGGTGCAAAAGATGTTTTTACTTTATTATTTTTTTTAAAACCTAGCTCAACTAATTTTTTCGCAATCAAACCTGCTGCAATAACATTTTTTGGATTTGCAGTGTTTGTACAGCTTGTTATTGCCGCAATCATTATGTCTGCATCTTTTACTTTGTAATCAAGATTAGGTACTTCAAATTCATCCTCTCGTAAATCTTGACTGTAAAGCATGTTTGAGTGAGAATTAATTTCATTTGAAAACTTATTTAAATTAATTTTATCCTCAGGATTTTTGGGTCCTGACACACAAGGTTCTATTGAGAATAAATCAAGATTTAAAACTCTGTTATAGTCTGGAGTAATATCAGATCTTCGCCATAGTTTTTGATGTTTTGAATATTCTTCAACAACTTGAATTTCTTCGTCTGTTCTTCCTGTCATACGCAAATAATCTAAAGTTGAATTGTCAACAGGAAATAGGACTGCAGTTGCCCCATACTCTGGTGCCATATTTGAAATAGTTGCTCTATCCCCAACAGTAAGACTTTCAACTCCTTCTCCGCAAAATTCAATAAAGCTTCCAACAACCTTATTTTTTCTTAATAATTTTGTAATATATAAAACTAAGTCCGTTGAAGTTATTCCTTCTTTAAGTTGGTTCTTTAAATTTACCCCAACTATCTCTGGCACAGTCATAGGTATTGTTTTTCCTAGCATAGAAATTTCTGCCTCAACTCCGCCAACGCCCCAACCTAAAACACCTATAGCATTTACCATTGGAGTATGACTATCAGTTCCTATACAAGTATCTGGATGAATTAAATTTAAATCTTTCTTTTTTTCTTTCCATACGACTTTAGATAAATATTCAATATTTACCTGATGACAAATACCAACCCCTGGCGGAATTACATTTACTTTATCTAAAAATTTTGAACACCATCTCAAAAAAGAAAATCTCTCAGAATTTCTTTCATACTCTTTTTTTAAGTTTTCAATTTCAGCTTTATCATTCCCAAAATAATCAACCTGCAAAGAATGATCAATAACTAGATCTACAGGCACATCTGGTTGAATATCTTTTGAATTAATTCCTTTTTTTTGCAGAGCTTCTCTATAAGCAATAAAATCTACTAACATAACTTTACCCAAAATGTCATGACTTAAAATTCTATTTGGAGCAAAATTAATCGCTTGACCTAATCGTTTTTCTAAAATTGATTGTATTTGAGCTTCAGCATTATCATTACGACCCAAAAGATTCTGCCTAATTATATTTTCTATCAAAATTCTATAGGTATAAGGTATTTTTTCTATATCCTTAATATTGCTGATATCTGCAAAATCATATTCTTTATTATCAATAGTAATTTTACTGAAAGTTTTAGAAATCATAGTTTTTATTTAATTTAATACTTTAAAAGATTATATAAAGTATTTTCTATATTTTAAAACATCGGGTTATAACAGTTAAAAATATGAATATTAAAAAAAGATATAAAAAAACAGATTTAATCAAGTTCGTATTTAAGGTTCTAAAGAAAGTTGGCTTAAATAATTTAAATTCAAAAACGGTTTCAAATTTAATAGTTAGAGCGGATGAAAGAGGTGTTTGGTCTCATGGTATTGTTAGATTACCAATTTATATAAAAAGGATCGAAAAAAAATCAGCTAAAATTAATCCAATACTAAAATTTAAAAAAATAACTAATAACATTTTCCATTTATCAGGCGACAATGGTCTGGGTTATATAGCCGCTAATGAAGGAATTAAGAAATGCGTCTCTCTAGCAAAAAAAAATGGGATTGGTTTGGTAGGAATAAGTGAAAGTAACCATTTTGGAATGGCTGCAAACTATTTGGAAATTGCTGCAAAAAATAAATGTATTGCTTGGGTATTTACTAACGCATCAAAAGCCTTGCCACCTCATGGTGCGATGGCACCTTTTTTTGGCACAAGTCCTTTTGCATTTGGCTGTCCTACAAAAAAAATTAACAAACCTTTTATACTTGATATGGCATCTTCTTCTGTCGCGAGAGGAAAATTAAAATTTGCTGCCCAAAATAATATTAAAATACCTTTTGGGTATGCATTAGATAAATTTGGAAAACCCACAAATGATGGGGCAAAAGCTTTTGAAGGAATTATGTTACCTTTTGGAGGAATGAAAGGTGCTGGATTATCATGGATGATGGATATAGTAGCTGGTATTTTTACGGGCGCAAATCATAGTGGTAAAGTTAAAAATGCAATTAATGATTTTTCTGGAGCTTCAAATGTAGGTCATTTGATGATTTGTCTTAGAACCGATCTATTTCAATCACACACGAACTTTATAAAAAAAATTGAATTTGGCATTAAAGAAGTAAAAAAACTTAAAAAAGCAAAAGGTTTTAAAAAAATACTACATCCTGGTGAGCCTGAATTTATTAATCAAAGTATAAATTTAAAAAAAGGAATTTCACTTTCAAAAGAAACTATTAAAGAATTAGAGAAATTATCTTTGAAATATGACGTAAAAAGTCCATTTAAAGTTTAGCAGAGTACTTGCCTGCTATCTTACCAAAAACTGCACCTGAAGTTAAACCACTACCACCTGGATAATTAAAATAAAAAATACCACCTACCATTTCTCCTGCAGCAAAAAGTCCTTTGATAGGCTTCATGACTTTATTTAATACTTGGCATTTCTGATTTACTCTTAATCCACCAAAAGTGAAAGTTATTCCACATGTAACTCCATAAGCATAAAAAGGAGCTTTATCTATTTTATTTGCCCAATTACTTTTGTTAAGTACTAAACCCTCTGTACATCTTCCATCTTTAATTGTTGGATCATATTTAACTTCTTCTTTAACAGCTTTGTTAAAATCATTTATAGTTTTTAGAGCTTTCTGGGAATTTATACTTGATATTTTTTTAAGTAACTCTTTAATTGAGTTAGCTTTAACCATAGTAGCTGACTTAACATCATACTCTGGATAAAGCATATGTCTCACTTTTTGATCAAAAATTTGCCATCCAATTTGATTTGGCTGTTTTATGACTTCTTTTCCAAATTTTGCGTAAGTAAAATTTCTAAAATCCTCTCCCTCGTCAACAAATCTCTCTCCATCAGCATTTAAAACAATTCCCCATGGATAACTAATTTTTCGATATTTATTACTTATCTTTAAATCACTAAACTCAGGTCCATTCATATCGTGAAATACCGCATGGCAACCAGACCAATTTCCATATGGTGAGGCACCTATTTTTAATGCCATACTTAATCCATCACCAGTGTTATGTTTTGTTCCTCTGACTTTTGCCATTTCCCATCCTGGACCAAGATATCTTGTTCGCATTTCAGGACTGGATTCAAAACCTCCGCAAGCTAAAACTACAGATTTTGCAGTAATTCTCTTTGGTTTATTTTTACTTATAACTTCAACGCCTTTAATAATATTATCTTCATAAATTAAATCAGTTGCAGCTGTGTCGTAAAGAACTTCAATTTTATTTTTTTTTATAATCTTAAGCATGGAGTCTATTAGTTTTTCACCTTGACCATTTACCTCTAAAGTCAAGCCTCCCCAATATCTCATCACGCCATTGATTTTGAAAGATTGTCTTCCTTTAATGGGTGTAAATTTTAAACCTTTTTTACTTAACCAATGAATTGTTTCAAAACTTTTTGATGTTAGGATTTTAGATAACTTTTTATCTGTTTTTCCGTCTGTAACTTTATTCATGTCTCTTAAAAAATCAGCGACACTATATTTTCCATAATCTATACTGTTAGAATTTTTTAAATTTGGTATTACTTTTTTTAAATCTGAAAAGTCATTGTAAGCAAACCTATAAGCACCGTTTGTATATCTACTGTTTCCACCTTTTTCTTTAGAGGAGGCTTTCTCCAATACTAAAACTTTTTCTGCACCATTATCTTTTGCAGAGAGAGCAGCAGACAATGCAGCGTTACCTGCTCCAACAACAATTACATCATAATCTTTCACAATTTTTATTTATATTCTTTTAAAAAAAAAAAAAAGATAAATCTTATTTCACAATATAAAACAACCTACTTTATTTGAAATATAATTAATAATATGAAATGTGTTAGCGATTTAATTAATCGCTAACATAAAAATGTGATTTTATTTGGATAAAAGCCTACTCAATTTAGAAATATCTTTCATTTTTTCTAATTTACTAACAGCTTGAATAATTGCCTTTGCCTTCTTTGTTGGCCATTTTGCAAATTCACAACAACCCATAAACTTTTCTGCTACTTCATCGTATGTCATAGGTATCATTGGACTTCCTTTACCAAAATCTCCTCTACCTGAAATTTTTTTGCCATTTTTAAGATAAATATCAATAATTGTAGTCATTTTGTCGTAACCGGCTGCTTCAGCTATTTTATTTTTATAAAAGTTTATTTTTCTAAGCATGTTTTGAACATCCGGTTTGTTAATTCTTTTATCCTGATATTCTGGAATATATGCTCTTCTCTGAACTAGCAAAATTGCCATAGAATATTCCATACTAAATTTAGCTTGAAACTCATTAGTTGGTCTATGATGAATTAATGCATTTTGCATATTATGATTAGTTCCAACATCAACTTTAATTACATCTTGAGGTTTTATATCGTGCTTCAAAATTAATTCTAACATTTTTGTCATTCCGGGATGGGTTAATGAACCACAGGGATGGGGTTTAATTGAAACACCAGGTTTTGAAAAAGTCCATGGTCTTCCAAGCTGACCTTTAATAGATTTTAAATTATAACCCCCTCCATGAGCTTGAAAAAATCCTCTAGGAGACTCTAAAATTTTATCAGTAGCAGTCCAACCTAAGCCCACAAGATCACAAGCGACAACTCCACTTTCAGCTGCTCTTCCGGCATGTAAGGGTTTAGTCATTGTACCAAAATTTTCTCTTAACCCTGCGCTCAAAGTTGCAGCCACTGCTAAGGATTGTTGAATTTGAGAGACATTATAGCCACGGATTTTTGCTGCAGCTGCAGCTGAGGCTAAAGTTCCACATGTGGATGTTGAATGAAAACCATGCTGATAATGCCTTGGAGACATTGCTTCAGAAACTTTACATTCTACGTCAACACCTACTAAGTAGGCATTTAAGAACTCTTTTCCACTAATTTTCTTTAACTCTCCCTCTGCATATGCGCTTGGTAGGCATGGGGCAGTTGGGTGTGTCAATAATCCATAAACTCTATCTTTTTGTACTGCTAATTGAGTATCATCGTAGTCATCAGAATGTATACCTGTTCCATTTGCCAAGGCAGCAAACCGAGAAGTTACTTTCATTTTAGAGCCAATCACTGTTGCTCTACCTTTTGCAGAATTTTGTTTTATATGTTTGAATAAATAATCACCAGTTCTTGCTACAGAACCAGATAAAGCTAAACCAAAACCATCTAGAATATGTTTTTTTGCTAACTCAACAACATTTTTTGGAATTGAATTAAACTTATTCTTCTTAACAAATTGAGCAACGTATTTTGTTAAATTTTTTCCTTTGTCAGACTGAATATTTGGCGTGTAAGCTTTTCCCATAATTGATTTCCTTTACTGTTATCTAATAGTTTCAACAAAAATTTATAGATTGTCAACAAATTTTATATTATAAAATCTTGTTTCACATTGTAAAACTTATGAGTAATATAAAAGTTCTAGATAAAACTTTTCAGATATTAAATTCTTTTGATGATGCTAATAAAAGTATTTCTCTAAAAGAATTAACAATTATTACCAAACTTAATAAATCAACAATATTAAGAATTTGTAATTCATTAATTAAATATAATTTTTTAATTAAAAATGAAATTAATGGAAGCTACCGTCTTGGTCCAGGTAGTTGGAAATTAGGATCAATATACAACTCAAATTTCAGGTCTGGTGAGGAAATAAGAGAAATTTTGGGTAAAATTTGTGCAACGACTGGTCAATCTGCAGGCTATTGGGTCAAGGCTGGTACAAAAAAAGTTTGTTTATATAGAGTGAATTCTAAATCTGAATTAAATCATTATGTAGTTGAGGGTACAACTTTTGAATTAAAATCAGCAACAGGAAAAGTTTTAAGTGCGTTTACTGGTGGAAATGATGATTTAAAAAATGCTATTGAAAAAAAAGGGTACATTTACACTAAAGGTGAAAGATTAGATAATATAGCAAGTGTTGCAATTCCAATTTTTGATAATCAAAATATTTTTAAAGGTACTTTAAGTATATCAGGCTGGAAACAATTTTTTACTAGCAAAACAGTATCAAGTTTCTATAAAATCTTATTGAAATATAAAGACCAAATTAAAGTATTAATATAACTTAAGTGAATAAAAAAACTTCAAAACTTAAAAAATTTTTAAATGATAAAAATTCATATAAGGTTCCATCATGTCATGATCCTTTGACAGCTAAATTAATTGAAAAAAAAGGTTTTAAAGTTTCATTCATTGGTGGTTTCGCTCTTTCCTCTGCTAGTCTTGGTTATCCAGACGCAAGTATTATTACCCAGAAAGAATTGGTAGATGCAACAAGATCAATATGCAATCAGACAAAGAACCCGATAATTGTTGATGCAGATACAGGATTTGGCGGTTTAGCTAATGTATATAAAACTATTAAAGATTTAGAGCAGGCAGGTGCATCAGCTGTTATTTTAGAAGATCAAATTTTTCCAAAAAGATGTGCACTTACTAAAAAAGTAAAATTATTAGATTTAAAGAAATCTGAAAAAAGAATTAAAACAGCAATTAAAGCTTCAAAAGAGAATAATAATATTTTGATATTTGCTAGAACTGATGCTTTAAGTGTGGGCTCTATTAAAGAGTCTATAAAAAGAGCTAAAATTTTTAAAAAATTAGGTGCACATGCCGTATTTATAACTGGAATTAATAGTCTTAGAGAAATAAAATTAATTAAACAAAATTTAAAAAAAATTCCATTAATAATTAATATTACTCAAGATATAAAATTTAATATATCAGATATTAAGAAAAGCGATTTCAAGTTCATTCTCTATTCTCAGCAACTCTTGAATAGCTATATCGATACTGTCAATGCAACATTAAAATTAATTAAAAATAATAAAAATCCTAAATTTAAAAACAAAGCATCAGATACTTTATCTTTGTTAAATTTTAAAAAGTATTTGTCAATTGAAAATAACTGAAAATGAAAGAATATTATTTAGCCTTTAGACGTAGTTTAAAAAGTATTATTATTGGTATTATTGGTGGATATATTGGTACGTTAATTAATTTACCATTACCTTGGTTGTTGGGGGCTCTATTACTAAACCTCTTTGTATCCTTTAGTAGTTACAAAGTTACTTTTGATAAAAAAATTTTTTTACCCGTCCTTTTGATAATAGGTGTAATTCTTGCAGGTTCCTTCAACATAACTTTACTTTATAAAATCCACTTGTGGATTTACTCTTCAATAGCAATGATTTTATGCACAATAGCAGGAACTATCGCAGCATCTTTTTATTTTTATAAGATATGTAAATTTAACAAGTTGGTTTCTATTTTGGCAGCTCTACCTGGAGCATTTGTAGTTATAGCTGGCGCAATTAATGATATCACTACAGATAAAAAAAAAAGTGGGCAAGTTGTAATTCCTCAAGCCACTAGAGTCTTGTTTATTGTTTTATTTTTACCCTTTATTTTTGTCACTCAGATTGGATATCAAGAAATAGATTCTTTTGGTAATACTCCAACATTTGATTTGAGATACTTTGGGGAATTAATATTTTTAATTATAGTATCTCTAATAGGTACAAAAGTCTTAGAAAAGTTCAGAATACCATCAGCACCAATACTTGCAGCAATGATTGTTGCAGGTTTTTTTTATACATTTGAGTTTACTACAGCAAAGTTTCCTGATGTATTTATAAATGTTGCCTTTGTATTTTTAGGATCTGCAATTGGCTGTAGACTAAGTGGATTAGCTCCAAAAGAGATTTTATTTTACTCTTTTCATGGAGCAATTATGTCAGCAATTTTGTTAGGAATTGCAGCTTTCTTCGCATACTTACTAAAAATATTCTTTGGCTTTGATTTTATGTCAGCTTTTTTAAGTTTTGCGCCAGGTGGATTACATGAAATGGTTGTAATAAGTGTTGCATACAATATAGATCCACTTTTTGTAAGCTATCACCATTTTTTGAGAATTTTTTTCATAATATTTTCTATCCCATTTATTTTAAAAATAATGAAGAAAAAAAAATAATTTAAATATTAATAATTAAAATAATAATGTAATTTAATTTACACATTATCATGGAAACTAATCTAGCAATTAATCTAAAAGAACATAAAATTTTTTTTGTAGGAGGGGAGAGTTTTTTAGCTGATGGAAAAAAGGTTATTAGAGGACAAATGTATGTGGAGCAATTTGAACCTGTTAAAACTAATAATAAAAATATTATTTTAATTCATGGTGGTGGACAAAGTGGATCAGGTTTTATTACTACAGCGGACGGCAGACGAGGGTGGATGCATGATTTTTTATCCTCAGGATACACAGTTTATGTTGTAGATCAACCAGGTAGAGCAAGATCAGGTTATTCAGAAAAATTGTATGGTAATTATATAGATAGAGAGACAAATATAGACGATGCTGAAAGAAGATTTACGGGCATGTCAAAAAAAGGAAATTGGCCACAATCAAAAACACATACTCAGTGGCCTGGAACTGGATTAAGAGGTGATAATATTTTTGAGCAATACATGGCCTCACAAGTAAATACTATGTCAGATAGAATTTATATAGAAGAGATATCAAAAAAAGCACTTTCCGAATTGATTGATTTGATAGGACACACTGCAGTTTTAGGTCATAGTCAAGGGGGACCTTTTTGTTGGCTTGCTGCTGATTTAAGACCAGACAAAGTAAAATGTTGTATAGCTGTGGAACCAAATGGACCTCCTTTTTTTAATGTTTCTTACGGAGGTGTTAAGCATAGTCATTTGGATAAGCAAACATTCAAAAAAAATGAGTATGATAAAGATTGGTATCAAACTAGTTCTGAACTAGATCGAATTAATGGTATCACCTATTCACCATTGACATATGAACCTCCTTTAAAAAAAGATGAAAAATTAATTCCTGAGCTTGATAAAAATAATACAAAGGATGATTTGGTTCAGTGTTTCTTACAAAAAGAACCTGCAAGAAAATTGAAAAATTTGTCCAAAACAAATATTCTTATTCTGACAGGTCAGTCCTCATATCATGCACCATACGATCATGGAACTAGTAATTTTTTAAATCAAGCAGGGGTTAAGCACGAATTTATTAGGCTGGAGGACCACGACATAATGGGTAATGGTCATATGATGATGCATGAAAAAAATAGCAAAGAAATTTCTACATTTATTAGTAATTGGATAGAAAAAAATTATAGCATTTAGTTATTTATGTATAATCAACCACTGATTATATAGAGTAATATGATTAATAAAATTGTAAATTTAGGTGACTCAGCTTTATATTGTGATTTTGGACAAGAAGTAAATAAGGAAATTAATTCTAAAGTAATAAAATATTTTAATTCTGTTAGAAAAAGTAATATCGAAGGTATTACCAATGTTACTCCTTCATACAACAAACTTATAATTTCTTTTAATTTATCAATCACAAATTTTAAAAAAATAAAAAAAGAAATTGAGGTATTAAATATCGATTATGAAAATAAAATTATTAATAAAGAAATACAAATACCAGTTTGCTGTGAAAGCTCTTTTTCTCTAGATATTAAAAGATTAGAAAAAAAATTGAATTTAAACAGAGAACAAATTCTAGAAAAATTTTTTAATAAAAAATACTTTTGTTACATGACTGGATTTATAGCTGGTATGCCTTTCTTAGGGGATCTAGATGAAAATATGAGAGCTAATAGGTTAGAAACTCCACGTGTTAAAGTACCCAAGGGATCAATTGGATTAACTGAACAATTTACAAATATTTATACATTTGAAAGTCCCGGTGGTTGGAACATTATTGGAAACACTCCTTTGAATATTTTCAATAATCTAAATGAAAATGAACCAAACTTAATTAATCCAGGAGATACAGTCATTTTCAAAGAAATAACTTTTAGTGAATATAAAAATTATCATGATTAATTCTTATTTTAAATTCATCAGATCTGGAATAAATACAACCTATCAGGATAAAGGTAGAGAAAATTTATATCATATTGGAATTCCATATAGTGGAGCCATGGATAATAGAAATTTTCTTATTGCAAATAAATTAGTTAACAATAACTTAAATGCACCTGTTTTAGAATTTGCCTATCAAGGTCCTCATCTGAAATACCAAGGAGATACAATAAGTATTGCTATAACTGGCGATGTAATTTTTAAAATTATAAAAAGTGGTGTTGAATACATTGGAAATTGTTATGAGAGCTATCAAATAGAAAACGGAGATGAAATAGATATAATCTCAACTAACAAAACGATATACGGATATTTAGCTATTGGTGGGGAAATTGATATAAAGTTTCAGTGGAAAAGTTGCTCAATTAATACCAATGCTAAAATAGGCTCTAATAATGGAAAGAAATTAGAAAACAATCAGACTATAAAACTATTAAAATTAAATTCTAACAAAGACAAAAAAAAAATAGATTATACCAATTCAAAAGTTGAAAATATTAGAGTTATTAAAGGTACAAATTTTAATTACTTTTCAGACGAAGGAATAAAAACTTTTTTTGAAAAAAAATTTATAGTTTCAAAACTGTCTGATAGAATGGGAATGAGACTTCAAGGAAATAAAATAAATAATGTTGTAAATACAAATATAAAATCTGAAGGATTAATTAAAGGTGTAATTCAAGTTCCACCAGACGGAAATCCAATTATAATGTTATCAGATCATGGTACAATTGGTGGCTATCCAAAAATTGGGGTTGTAGCTAGTGTCGATTATGACCGATTGGTTCAAATAACCCCAGGATCAGAAATTAAATTTACAGAAATACAATTAATTGATGCAGAAACATTGTTTAAGCTGTATGAGATGGATACGGACAATCTGCTCAGTCAAATTTAATGAATGTAATTAGAAAATTGCCAGGTCCCTTATTAGTATTTCTTGGTGCTTGCAGTCTAAGTTTTGGTGGTTTAATAGTTAAGTCGTTTGAAGGTGCAACTCTTTGGCAAATCTTATTTTGGAGAACAGTTTTTTTTCTAATCATAATTAGTCTTTACTTAATCATAACCTACAAAAAAAAAGTATTTCGTTCATTCTATAATTTAGGATTTCCAGGATTTATTGGAGGTTTTGTTTTATCATTTGGTTTTTGTGGATACGTTTTTGCAATGTATAACACTACTGTCGCAAATGCTAATTTCATAATTCAAACTCAAACAATCTTTTTAGCAATTTTTGGATATTTTTTTCTAAAAGAAAAAATTTCAGTCATCACACTTACTTCTATTATATTGGCAATTTCTGGTATCCTCTTGATGGTAGGAAACTCTTTATCCCCAGGTCAAATGACAGGAAATGTTGCAGCGTTTATAATGCCAATTTCGTTTGCAGTCTTAATATTAGTTGTGAGAAAATATCCTAATGTAGATATGGTGCCAGCACAATTTATTGCTGGAATTTTTGCTCTAACTATTGGTTTTTTAATGTCTGGAAAAATTTTAATTTCTGCACATGATATTTTTCTAGGTTTCCTTGCAGGTTTTATGCAATTAGGATTTGGATTTATTTTAATTACAATTGGTGCTCAAAGAACACCATCCGCTATGGTTGGAATCATAATGTTGACAGAGGCAGTTCTCGGACCACTTTGGGCATGGATATTTATTAACGAACAGCCACCATTTATAGTGATTATTGGAGGCGCAATTGTAATTTTTGCAGTATTACTTCAATTTTACAATCTTTATTCCTTAGAAAAAAAGACTGCTTAAAATGTTGACATTAATCAATATATGTTAGATTATTTCACTACGGGAGAGATCACGATTTAATTGTGACACCGAAGGAGCAACCACCCAGGAAACTCTCAGGTAAAAGGACCGTAACATATTAACTCTGGAAAGAGATTAGATTCTCGCCGAAGGAGTAAAACTCTCAGGCAAATATACAGATGGGTACAAAGAGTTAGTATGGAAATTAAAAAAACATCTTTAAATAAGTTACATCAAGATTGTCAGGCAAAGTTTGTTGAATTTGCTGGTTATGAGATGCCAATTCAATATAGCAAAGGTGTCATAGAAGAGCATAAATTTACAAGATCACATGCTGGTATCTTTGATGTTTCACATATGGGTCAATTATTTATTTATGGAAATGAAAATCTAACATCCGATCTTGAAAAAATTTTTCCTTTAGATCTAAAAAATCTTCAACAAAATTGCTCTAAGTACAGTTTTCTTATGAACGAAAAGGCAGGTATTTATGATGATCTTATAATTACCAAACTGGAAAATGGATACTTAATTATTTTAAATGCTGCATGCAAAGAAAAAGATTTTGAAATTTTAAACAATATATTATCTAAAAAATATAAAATGGAATTAAGTAATGATAGAGCTCTAGTTGCAATACAAGGTCCAAAAGCAGTAGAAATTTTAAATGAAACTATAAATGGGGTTAAAAACCTAACTTTTATGACTGGTGACTGGTTTGATTATAATGGTCAAAAGTTATTTGTTACTAGATCAGGATATACAGGAGAGGATGGTTTTGAAATATCCATTCTAAATGATTTAGCTGAAGAATTCACAAAAAGCTTAATTAAGAAGGGTGCAGAATTAATTGGTCTTGGAGCAAGAGATACTTTGAGATTAGAGGCTGGATTATGTTTATATGGTCATGAGTTAGACCTAAATAAAACTCCAGTAGAGGCAAACCTTAAATGGGCAATATCAAAGGAAAGATTATCTAATGGAGGTTTTGTGGGTTCAGATAAAATAATTAACCAAATTAAGGAAGGTGCCAAACAAATAAGAGTTGGAATTAAACCTGAAGGTAGATTAATTGCTAGAGAAAAGACTAAGATTTTTAATGAAACTGAACTACCAATTGGAGAAATTACAAGTGGTACATTTGGTCCAAGTATTAATGGTCCGATAGCAATGGGATATGTTGATAAAGAATTTTCTAAAATTGATACTAAAATTTTATTAGAGGTAAGAGGTAAAAAACATCCAGCAAATATTTGTAAGTTACCGTTCTACAAAAAAAGTTACGTGAAAGGAGCGAATTAATGTCTGATGTTAAATTTTCAAAAGAACATGAGTGGATTACTTTAGAGGGGGATGTAGCCACAATTGGTATAACTCAACATGCAACTGAAATGCTAGGTGATATAGTATTTGCAGAATTACCTGAGAAGGGCTCAAATGTTGAAAAAGATGGAACCGCTGGAGTAGTTGAATCTACTAAGGCTGCGAGTGACGTTTATACACCTGTAAGTGGGGAAGTTGTTGATATAAACCAAGCTATTGTTGATGATCCTGCAAAGATAAATGAGGATCCTGAGGGTGCAGCTTGGTTTTTTAAATTAAAAATGAAAGATATTTCTGAGTTAGATAGTTTAATGAATAAAGAGGAATACGATAAGTTTGCAAAGGAGAGTTCTAGTTAATGTTACATAATTCGCAAAAAGATTTTTTGAGAAGACATATTGGTCCGTCTGAAGAAGATCAAAAAAAAATGCTTAGTGAACTTAAATATAGTTCTTTAGATGACCTTATAAAAAATACTGTTCCAGAAAAAATACAGTTTAAAGGTGAACTTAATATTGGCGAGTCTAACTCAGAATATGAGGCACTAAGAAAATTAAAAGTGATTTCAAAAAAAAATCAGATTTACTCTAATTTTATAGGTATGGGTTATTATGGAACTTACACACCTTATGTGATTTTAAGAAATATATTAGAAAATCCTGGTTGGTATACTTCATACACACCTTATCAGCCTGAAGTAGCTCAAGGTAGGTTAGAAATGTTACTGAACTTCCAACAGATGATTGTCGATTTTACTGGTATGGACATAGCTAATGCATCTTTACTTGATGAAAGTACAGCTGCTGCTGAAGCCGTGGGTTTGAGTTACAGGTTAAATAAAAGTGATTGCAAACTAGTATTTGTATCAGAAAACTGTCATCCACAAACAATTGATCTCATAAAAACTAGGGCAGAACCTATGGGGCTCAAAGTACTTGTCGGTAATGAAGATAAAGTTTTAGAGAATTTAAAAGAAGATGTTGTATGTGGAATTTTACAATATCCTGGAACCTTAGGTGACATTAAAGATCCAAGTGAATCAATAAGTAAAATCCATAAAAAGAATGGTAAAGCGATACTTGCATGCGATTTACTTTCACTTGCTAAATTGAAAACACCAAGAGAACTAGGTGCTGATATAGCCGTGGGTAGTTCTCAACGGTTTGGAATTCCGATGGGTTATGGTGGTCCTCACGCTGCATTTTTTGCAACAAAAGATGAATATAAAAGATCTTTACCAGGTAGATTAGTAGGAGTTTCAGTGGATAGACACGGAAATAAAGCCTATAGATTATCATTACAAACTAGAGAGCAGCACATAAGAAGAGATAAAGCTACAAGCAACATTTGTACAGCTCAAGCCTTGTTAGCAATTGTGTCAGCAGCATATGCTATTTATCATGGTCCAGATGGGATTAAAAATATTTCTGAAAGAGTATCTCAATTAGCAAAAAATTTTGCTGATAAAATTAAACAATCTGGATATGAATTATATTCAGATTATTTTTTTGATACCGTAACTATTATCACTAAAGAAAAGACTGATCAGATTTTTGAAAATGCTTTAAATCAAAAAGTTAATATTAGAAAAGTAAATTCTGAAATGTTATCTGTATCTTTCGATGAAAGAAAAAATGTTTATAGAGTAAACCAACTACTAAAAATTTTTAATGCAGCAGAATCAATTAAAAAAGAAGATCCTGTAGCAAATTTAGTAAATTTACCAAAAAATTTAATTAGAACTTCTAAATATTTAGAACACCCTGTTTTTAATTTATATCATTCGGAAACAGATATGCTCAGATATCTTAAAAAGTTAGAAGATAAAGATATAGCTCTTAACAGAACCATGATTGCACTAGGCTCATGTACCATGAAATTAAATGCTACTGCGGAAATGATACCTATTTCATGGAAAGAATTAGCTGAGCCTCATCCGTTTGTGCCTGTTGAACAGATGGAGGGTTATAGAGAATTGTTCACTGATCTTAAAAATTGGCTAAGATCAATTACTGGTTTTTCTGGGGTTTCGCTTCAGCCGAATGCAGGCGCTCAAGGTGAATATGCGGGATTAATGGTAATACGAAAATATCACTTAGAAAGAGGTAATGAAAATAGAAATATATGTTTAATACCCAGCTCAGCACATGGAACAAATCCAGCAAGTGCACAAATGGTTGGAATGAAAGTTGTAGTAGTTGATTGTGATAAAGAAGGGAATGTAGATTTTGAAGATTTAAAGAAAAAAGCAGAAACACATTCAGAAAATCTTGGAGCTTTGATGGTTACATATCCATCAACGCATGGTGTTTTTGAAGAAAAAATATCAGATATCTGTGATTTAATTCATAAACATGGTGGTCAAGTTTATATGGATGGTGCAAACCTAAATGCGCTCGTAGGCATTGCAAAACCTGGAAATTTTGGTCCAGATGTTTGTCATATAAACTTACACAAAACTTTCTGTATTCCACATGGTGGTGGTGGACCAGGTATGGGTCCAATTGCTTGCAAAAGACACTTACAAGTTTATCTGCCCAATCATCCAGTGGTTAAAGATTGTGGTCCTGCAACAGGTATAGGAACAGTTTCTGCAGCGCCTTGGGGTAGTTCAAGTATTTTATCTATTTCTTGGATGTATATAAAAATGATGGGATCTCAAGGTTTGAAATTAGCTACAGAAGTTGCCATTTTAAACGCGAATTATATAGCTCATAGATTAAAAAACCATTTTCCAATTTTATACAAAGGAACTAATGGGAATGTTGCCCATGAATGTATAATTGATATTAGATCAATTAAAAGTGAAACGGGTGTTAGTGAGGAAGATATTGCAAAAAGATTAATAGACTATGGCTTCCATGCACCAACAATGTCGTGGCCAGTCGCTGGTACAATGATGATAGAGCCTACCGAGAGTGAAAGTTTACACGAAATAGACAGATTTTGTGATACATTAATAAATATTAAATCAGAAATAGAAATGATTAAGTCTGGACAATTTGATAAAGTAGATAATCCAATTAAAAACGCACCTCACACTGATATTGAACTTTCATCAGATGAGTGGGAACACAAATATTCTAGACAGCAAGCTGCGTATCCTGCAAAATTCTTAAAAACAAATAAATTTTGGCCTCCAGTTGCAAGAGTAGACAATGTTTATGGAGATAAAAATATTTTTTGTACTTGTCCAAGTATGGATGAGTTTAAAGAAGATGCAGCATAATAATTGATGAAAATTGCTGTTGTTGGCTCAGGTATTTCTGGTTTAAGTGCTGCATACTATTTATCCAAAAAACATCACGTAGATCTTTTTGAAAAAGAAGACCGTTTTGGGGGCCACTCACATACCGTTGATCTTACTTTTGGAGAAAAAAAAGTCTCTGTTGATATAGGTTTTATTGTATTTAACTTTCAAACATACCCAAATTTAATAAAATTTTTTAAAGAAAATAATATTGAAATTGAAAAAAGTGACATGTCTTTTTCAGTTTCGGTTGATAATACAAATTTTGAATATTGCGGAAAAGGGATAGGTGGTATTTTTTCCAATAAATTAAATTTGTTTAATATGAAATTTTTAAAAATGTTCTTTGATATAATTAAATTTTATAAAAAAAGTGATAAAGAAATTATCTCAGAAGAAAAATTAACTTTAGGTGAATATCTTAAAAAAAATAGATTATCAAAAACATTTATAGATTACCATATAATTCCCATGGTTTCAGCTATTTGGTCAATGCCTCCATTAGAAGCAAGTAAGATGCCAATAAGTTTTTTTTTAAAATTTTTCCAAAATCACGGTTTATTTAAACTAAAAAATAGACCTCAATGGTATACCGTATCAAAAAGAAGCAGAACTTATGTAAATCATATCATATCAAAAATTAGTGGTGAGCATTATAAAAATTATAGAGTTAAAAAATTAAAAAGAAAGCCATCAGGTATTGATTTATACTATGGAGGGCAAAGTGAGTTTTTTGATTATGACAAAGTAGTTATAGCAACTCATGCAGATGAAGCTTTAGAATTAATTGATAATCCATCAGAGGACGAGAAAAAAATTCTATCTAATTTTAGCTATAAAGAAAATATCGCGTATATTCATACTGATATTAGAGCTATGCCTAAGAACAAAAAAGCGTGGAGTTCTTGGAATTCATCTATAGACAATAAGGATGTTGAAAAGAACTCAATTAGTTATTGGTTAAATTTGTTACAAAATTTAAAGTGTGAACAAGATGTTTTTTTGACCTTAAATCCATATTTTGAGATTGATAAGTCAAAAATACTTAAAAAGGTTAGATTTACTCATCCGTATTATGATCAAAAAGCATTGGATACACAACACGAGCTCTCTAAATTACAAAATCAAAAAGATCTACTTTTTTGTGGAAGTTATTTTGGTTACGGATTTCATGAAGATGGAATAAAATCATCTATTGAAATGCTGAATAACCTTAATGATTAACTCTTGTATTTACACTGGAACCGTAATCCATAAAAGATTTAAACCTAAAGAGCATTTCTTTAAATATAAAGTTTTTTCATTGTTCATAGATTTATCTGAACTTGAGATATTAAGTGATAAAATAAGATTTTTTTCTCTAAATCGTTTTAATCTAATCAGTTTTCAAGAAAAAGATCATGGAGAACGAGATGGTTCATCACTTACCAAATGG
Organism: uncultured Pelagibacteraceae bacterium; assembly: GCA_902604175.1. Classification (GTDB taxonomy): domain Bacteria; phylum Pseudomonadota; class Alphaproteobacteria; order Pelagibacterales; family Pelagibacteraceae; genus Pelagibacter. The sequence continues at coordinate 78,637 of CACKXR010000002.1, read as the reverse complement.
GTAAAAAAAAACCTGAAACAAAATAATATTAATTCAGAAAATATTAAAATTAAACTTTTGTGTTACCCAAGAATATTGGGATATGTATTTAATCCTCTTAGTATTTTTTTGTTTATGACAATCATGAACAGTTAGTATCAATTTTATATGAAGTAAAAAATACTTTTGGAGAACAACATACTTATGTATTTAGAGTAGATGATAAAAATAATTTAATAAAGAATAATTGCTCAAAGAAATTTCATGTGTCCCCATTTATTGAAATGGACTGTCAGTACTTTTTTAAAATTTTAAAACCAGGAGATAAATTATCTGTAATTATTGATCAATATGATAAGGATGGAAAGATTTTGTTTGCTTCTCAAGATGGTGTAAGAAATGACCTAAATAGTACACAATTAATTAAATCTTATTTAAAACATCCTTTTATGACTTTAAAAATTATTTCTGCGATACATTTTGAAGCGTTCAAATTATGGTTAAAAGGATTAAGATTAGTTAAGAAAAAATTTAATATTAAAAATAATTTAACATTTGAGAATTAATGTTTTTAAATAAAATATCAGATAAATTGGTTTTTAATTTTTTGAGCAAGATTGATTATGGATATCTTGAGATTAAAACTTTTGATGGAGAACTCCACAAGTTTGGAAATCAAGAAGAACCACTAAGTTCTAATATAATTATTAAAAAACCAAATTTTAATTACAATTTAATACGTGATGGAAGTATTGGTTTTGCTGAGTCTTATATGAGAGATGAATTTGAAACAGATAACCTATCAAATTTGATTGAGCTTACTGCAAGAAATATAAAAATTATTCATAGGTTTTCAGGTTTACTTGATATTCCCATAATTAATTATATTAAAAATAAAATCATTAAAAACACCAAGAGTCGGAGTAAGGAGAATATCGCTAAGCACTACGATTTAGGAAACGAATTTTTTTCACTATGGCTTGATGATACTTTAACTTATTCAAGTGCTATATTTAATGAAAATTCAAAAAATTTATCCGATGCACAAAATAATAAATATCAAAAATTAATTGATCTTATTAAACCGAATAATGGTGACAAAGTTTTAGAAATTGGTTGTGGGTGGGGCGGTTTTGCTGAGTATTTAGGAAAAAAATATGACGTAAAACTCGATTGCATTACTATTTCAAAAAAACAATTTGAATATGCCAAAGAGCGAATTCACAAATGTGGTTTAAATGAAAAAGTTAATATTGAAATTAAAGATTACAGAGATTTAAAGGGAAAATATAATTCTATTGCTTCAATAGAAATGATCGAAGCTGTTGGGCAAAATTATCTTGATGGATATTTTAAGACAATCAAAAAAAATTTATCAGGAGGTGGTAAAGCAGCTATTCAAGCAATAACAATTGATGACAATTTGTTTGATAGATATAAAAATAAACAAGATTTTATTCAAAAATATATCTTTCCTGGAGGATTTCTTCCAAATAAAAACAGTATAAATAAATATGTTTCAGATAATGGACTGACAATTAACTCATATATTTCTTACGCAGATCACTATGCAAATACTTTAGAAATTTGGAGGAACCAATTTATCAAAAAATGGGAGTTAATTAAAAATCAAGGTTTTGATTTAAAATTTAAAAGAATGTGGGAATTTTATTTGTCTTATTGTGAAGCTGGCTTTAAATCAAAGAATATAGATCTAATTCAATTTTCACTTCAAAACAAATAACTGATAAAAGGACATTTATGCAAAATATAAAAACAATTAAATCTATTTTATTGATAATTTGTACTTTCTTAATTACAAGTTGTTCAAACAATAGTGCTATGAAACCAGAAGATTTTAAAAATAAAGAGCCAAGATTGATAATTGAAGAATATTTAAGTGGAAATGTTAAGGCATGGGGTGTTTTACAAAACAGATCGGGTAAAGTTACAAGACAGTTTAATGCTGATTTAAATGGTACATGGGATGGTAAACAATTAGTTTTAAAAGAAAAATTTAATTGGGATGACGGCGAAGTACAAGATAGAGAATGGACAATAAATAAAATTGACGAGCATAATTATGAAGGAACTGCAGGAGATGTTGTAGGTAAAGCCAAAGGTTATTCATACGGTCCAGCCTTTAAATTTGAATATGTTTTGTTAGTTCCAGTAAAAGGAAGAGAATTAAAAATCACATTTGATGATTGGATATTTAAACAAGATGACCGTGTTGCAATCAATAGAGCTACAATGACAAAATTTGGTTTTAAAGTTGCAGAGCTGACTGTAGTATTTGTTAAAGATTAATTATTTCTTTTGATATTTTGTCAATCGACCTACTAAATTGAAGTATAACCTGCTAGGCAGAAAACTTAAAATTTTAAGTGTAAGTGTAAGTGCTTTTGGAAAATGAATTTCAAAAGACTTTTTATTAACTAAACCATCATAAATTTGATTTGCAGCATATTCTGGTGTCTTTAAGAAAGGCATTTTAAAATCATTTTTATCTGTCATAGGAGTTTTTATAAATCCAGGCGACACTAAACAAACACGTACGTTAGACCTTTTAAAATCAAAATATAGGCTTTCAGCTAGATTATTTAATGCAGATTTAGATGGACCATAACCTGTAGAATTAGGAAGTCCCCTGTAACCAGCAATAGATGAAACTATAGTAATTACTCCATTTTTTCTGTCTTTAAAGTGTTGTTCAACAGCTTTAATGGTATTTACAGTCCCAAAAAAATTAACTTTAAATACCTTTTCCATTTGTTCCACATCAATATCTTTTTCTTTTTTAGGGTTCCATGTTCCTGTTGAAAAAAAACAAATATCGATATCATTAAATTTATTTTTAATTTCATTGAATACCTTAAAACAATTTTCTTTTTGTGTAACATCTAAAGGAAAAGCTGTAATATTCTCATATTGATCACAAAGTTCATTTAATAATTCCAATCTTCTTGCAGAAACTGCAACATTCCATCCTTTACTAGAAAATTTAATAGCTAGAGCTTTACCAATACCCGTACTTCCGCCTGTGATCCATATTGTTTTTTTATTCATAGTTAATCGTATATATTACTAACATGTTTAAAAATAAATTTTTAACTTTTATATCCTTTCTTCTAGTCACTTTTGGAGCTTCAGTTATTGGAAGCTTAGCAATAATTAATTATAAAGAGCCATGGTATTCACTATTGAATAAACCAACATTAAATCCTCCAGATTGGGTTTTTGGACCTGTATGGACGACATTGTACTTGATGATTACACTTGCAATATGGTTATTTTGGCATTCAAAGAGTAGTAATAAAAATACGGTTTATATTTATTTAATTCACCTAGTGTTTAATACAACTTGGAGTGTAGTTTTCTTTGTTTTTCACAATATGGTCTTAGCTTTATTTGTATTAATTTTTTTAATTGGACTGATAATTAATCTCATTTTAAGATTTAAACGTGTCAATGTAGTTAGTTCTTATCTAATGATTCCTTATTTACTTTGGTGTAGCTTTGCACTATTTCTCAATATTAATCTTATAATGATAAATTAATATGGATGATGTTGTAGTAATAGGCGGTGGAATTATTGGAGCAGCGACAGCTTATTTTTTATCGAAAGAGGGTAGAAAAGTAAAAGTGATCGAAAGAGATCCAACATATAAAACTGCGTCATTCCCATTATCTTTAGGTGGATTTAGACGACAATTTTTTCAAAAAGAAAATATTTTATTAGGAAAATTTGCTAGAGAATTTATTAATCAAATACCACAATTATTAAAAACTGAAAAAAATCCAAACCCTACTGCTAGTATGGTAACAAATGGTTATTTATTAATGTTTGGACCTGAACATGCTGAAGAACAATACCGAGCATTAGAAAATCATAAAAAGTGTGATGCAGGTACAAAAAATATTAAAGGTTCAGAATTATCAGACATATTTCCTTATATAAATAATGAGGGAATAGAAACAGCAACTTATACCGATAATCAAACTGAAGGCTGGATTGACCCTTTTCTTTTTCATACCGCTTTAAAAAGTAAAGCAATTGAGCTTGGAGCTGAATTCATTAAAGGAGAAATTAAAAACATTTCTGAAGTCAAGGCTAATACTATTGTCTCTGCTGCAGGGTGTTGGACAAAAAAATTACTCGAAGATATTCCTGTAGTGCCTCAGAAGCACACCGTATTTAGGGTTAAATGTCCGAAATATATAAAAGAAATGCCTCTAACAGGGGATCTAACAACAGGTGTTTATTGGAGACCAGAGGGTGGTGAATATCTTGCTGGATCACCTATTTCTGTGTTTGACGCTGATGATTTAGAACCGGCATGGAATGATTTTGAAGAATTAGTTTGGCCAGCATTAGCAAAAAGAATTCCAGTTTTTGAAGAACTAAAACTAACAGGTGGATGGGCTGGATATTACGATTGTAATAAATTAGATAACAATGCAGTGGTTGGTAAGCATCCAAAATATGAAAATGTTTATATGGCATCTGGTTTCACTGGACGGGGATTAATGCAAGCACCTGGTATAGGAAGAGCATTAACAGAATTAATTACAACTGGATCTTACCAAACAATTGATATTAGTGATTTTTCAGTTGAAAGAGTGTTAGGTAATAGTGCACGGCCAGAACCATATGTATTGTAATCTTAAGTCCCACAAAAAGTTTGATACTTCTCTTTTGATACAGGAGCGGGTTTTTGAAATTCTAAAATATCAACTTTAGGGTCATAAGGATTTTGAATCACTGACAATAATATATTAAGAGTTTTATAATTATTTTTCTCTGCATCGGATAAAGCCTCTTCTACTTTATGATTTCTAGGAATGATAACTGGATTTACTTTTTTCATTAGTTCAACTCTTATTTCTTTGTCAGAATTATTTAAATTTGATCTATTTTTCCATGCTTCTAACCAGTCTTTTAAACTTTTATCTTTATAAATTTCATCACCATCGTAAATTCCCATTAAAAAACAAAATGTATTTGTGTAATCTGCTTTATTTTTTTCCATCCAATAAAGTAAAGAATTAATCAGTTTTAAGTCATCTTTATTATCACCAACTAAACCAAGTTTAGATTTCATCATATTTAACCATTTTTGTTCATAGATATTTTGAAAATTATCAATAATTTTAGTCGCAGTTTTAATAGCCTGCTTTTCGTCTTCATCAATTAGAGGGATCAAACATTCAGCAAATCGAGCTAAGTTCCATTTTGCAATTGCTGGCTGATTTGAAAATGCATATCTTCCAAACTTATCAATTGAACTAAAAACAGTTTTAGGATCATAGTGATCCATAAAAGCACAGGGACCATAATCTATAGTTTCACCTGAAATAGCCATGTTATCAGTGTTCATTACTCCATGAATAAATCCAACTCTCATCCAATTAACTATCAGCTGACATTGTTTCTCGATTACCATATTTAACAAATCTACAGCTTTTGTTTTGGAAGATTTAATTTCTGGATAATGTCTATCAACTGTATAATCAACTAACATATTCAATTCATCAATATTTTGTTTTGCAGCGATGAATTGAAATGTTCCAACTCGAATATGACTAGAGGCAACTCTAGTTAATATTGCACCCTCTAATAAATTTTCCCTTACAACCTTTTCTCCAGTTTTAGTCACAGCAAGACTTCTAGTTGTAGGAATATTTAATGAGTTTATAGCCTCACTAATAATATATTCTCTTAGCATTGGCCCCAAAGGTGCACGACCATCACCGCCCCTTGAAAATGAAGTCCTGCCAGATCCTTTGAATTGAATATCGTATCTTTTTTTTTGATTAGTTACATGCTCACCGATTAAAACTGCTCTTCCATCACCTAACATTGTAAAATGTCCAAATTGATGTCCTGCATAAGCCTGAGCTATTGAGCTAGTTCCTTCAGGTAGAATATTTCCTGCAAATAGAGCAGATAATTCATTTTTTTGGATTTTAGAAAAATCAAGCCCCAATTCCTCTGCCAAGCTTTCATTCAATATAATTAATTCAGGATTTAAAACTGAAACAGGTTTTATAATTTCTTTAAAAGAGTCTGGTAATTTTGAATAAGAATTATCAAAATTCCATTTAATATAGTTTTTCACAGGCTTTATAGGTTCCAAATATTATTTAAAATTTCCTCTCTTCTACAAGCTTTTTTATATTCCAAATACCTTTGAAACTTTTTTACATAAAAATCCTGATGGTAAACTTCAGCTTGGTAAAATTTATCAAAACTTCTTACGTATGTTACGATTTCTTTATTAAATTTTTTCTTAAGTTTTCTTATACTATTTTCTATTAGTTTTTTTTCTTCATTGTTTTGGTAAAAAGCAACTGATCTATAGCTATATCCTTTATCACAAAATTGCCCATAAGGATCGAAGGGATCTATATTTTTCCAAAAAATGTTTAGTAATTCATCAAAAGAAATAATTTTTTTGTCATAGACAATTTCAACAACTTCAAAATGACCAGTCTTACCATAAACTACTTCTTTGTACGTTGGGTTTTCTGTAGTGCCTCCAGAGTAACCCGATATTACCTTTTCAACTCCACTCAATTTTTCAAAAGATTCTTCCATGCACCAAAAACATCCACCAGCAAAATATGCCTTACTTTTTTGATTTGCTTCTGCAGCAGTAATAAAGGAGAAGATAAAAGTTATGATAATTATAAATTTCATTCATCATCATAAACAAAAAAAAAGAATTTAGTCTATGATATTAAAGGTAGCTACTTTTAGTAAACTACCTTTAATAAGTATTAGTGTAAGTTATTTTTTCTTATATTTAGCCGCTTCTTCAGATCCACCTGTTGCTGATCCTTTACTGTATGAGTGAGCGCCCATTCCAGCTAATTGTCCATCTTTAACAATAAGATATTGATCTCTAATTTCACTACCTGCAAAGAAACATTCTAAAATTTCTCTTACACCATCAGCATATCTCGTTTGCGCAGATAATGAAGTTCCAGAAGTGTGTGGTGTCATTCCATGATTGGGCATAGTTCTCCAAACATGATCATTTGGAGCTGGCTGCGGAAACCAAACGTCTCCTGCATAACCACTTAATTGTCCACTTTTTAAAGCTTTTGCAATAGCCTCACGGTTACAAATTTTACCTCTAGCAGTATTAACAATGTATGCACCTTTTTTCATTTTACTTATCATTGCATCATCAAATAGGTTTTCAGTTTCTGGATGGAGTGGACAATTTATTGTCACCACATCACAGACTTTAACCATAGACTCTACCGAATCATGAAAAGTTAAATTTAATTCCTTTTCAACACTGTCAGGTAGTTTATGTCTATCAAAGTAATGTAAATGCACATCAAAAGGTTTCATCTTTCTAAGTGCGTCTAATCCTATACGACCAGCAGCAACTGTTCCAATATGCATACCTTCAACGTCATAAGATCTTTGCACAGCGTCTGCTATATTCCAACCACCTTCATTAACGATCCTATGTTGATTGTGATAATCTCTTACCATTGAAACAATCATCATTACTATATGTTCTGCAACTGATCTTGAATTACAAAATGTAACTTCCACTACATCAATTTTGTTATCCATTGCTGCTTGTAAATCAACATGGTCTGAACCAATTCCAGCAGTAATAGCCATTTTTAAATTTTTTGCTTTAGCAATTCTCTCTTTTGTTAAATAGTAAGGAAAAAATGGTTGAGATATAACAATATCTGCATCAACGATATGTTTATCTGCTTCACATCCATCTCCATCTTTACTATTTGTTACAACAAATTCATGTCCATTAGACTCTAAATATTTTCTTAATCCTAATCCTCCTGAAACACATCCTAATAATTCACCTGGTATGAAGTCTCTACCTTTTGGACTTGGTAAAGTCATTCCATCTGGATATTTTTCTAATTTAGGAAGATCACTAAGTGGATATGATTTTGGCATTCCACCTTTAGGATCATCGTATAATACGCACAATATCTTCATTTAATCTCCTGTATGTAATAAAATATTAATTTATTTTTGGTCATCTAACCTTATTTTCAAGATGCTAGCAAACAAATTATTTCTTAGAGGGATAATTTTTTTTTAGGATTAATCGATTAATAATTATTGCAAAAATTAGAATAATTATTGAACCTGAAATCACAGGGGTCAATAAGTAGTCCACTGACACACTACCCATTATGACTATAATGGGATTTCCACCAGCTGGTGGATGAGTTACATTAAATAATATCATCAATCCAACACCAAAACCTACAGCCAAAGGGATAGTTAAATATAAAGGTAAAGGTATAAAGTATAAAAAAATCATTCCCACAATTGCAGTAAGAACGTGACCAAAGAAAACATTTTTTGGTTGGGCGAAAGGACTTTCTGGATATCCATAGAGCAGAACCATTGAAGATCCAAAGGAAGCAATTAAAAATATTCCATACTCAGTTTTGTAAGTTAAAAGAGTAAGTATTCCAATTGTAATAATCGAAAAGAGTCCTGCATAGAATGATTGCTTTAAATTTCCCATAATTTAATTTGATATAATCTTTTTTAAGGCATTGAAAGGAAGAAGAATACATTCTTTTCTTGATAAATTTTTTTGATCAAACAATCTACTTAAAAAAGACCATTTTTTTTCAACACTTTCTTGTTCTTCATTAAAAAAAGATTTTGCATAATCACAAAGCTCTTTAATTTTATTTTTTTTAGAGTTTATCAAATTTTTTGACAATAGACTTGCAGTAGCCTGACAATAAACACATGATTTTCCCTGGTAGCCAAAATCAACAAGTTTTTCATTTTTCATAACTAACTTAATTTCAATTTCATCGCCACATAAAGGATTTTTGGATTTTGCAGCATGAGTGTAGTTTTTGATATTTTTGTTATTTTCAGTATTCGAAGCAATCTCTAAAATTTTTAAATCCATATAAATTTTTTATATTATTTCATATATATCACTGATTTTAAATTTAGATTTAAACTATATTTTTGTTGTAGAAAATTCTATTTAGAATTAGATTTTGGCATATGATTGAGCTTAGAAGTCCTAAAATAGCTATTCCAGTTGTTTTATTTGCAGGATTACTTTGGTCATTAGGCCCGTTAGTTGTGAGATACATGGATAATCCACATCTAGTCCCATGGCAGTATATTTTTGGAAGAGGCTTGACTATTTTTATTTTATTAAATCTTTACTTATTTTTCGAAGAAGGAAAAAATTTTTACAAAAATTATTTCAAAATAGGTTTATCAGGTATGATAGGTGGCTCTGGCCTAGGTGTTGCGATGATCACCTTTATTTATTCAATTACCAACACTAGTGCTGCGGTAACATTACTTTGTTTGGCTGCAATGCCTTTTTTTACAGCATTATTAGCTTTTTTATTTTTAAAAGAAAAAATTTCTTTAAATGTTTGGATTTCAATTGTCATAGCAACTGCAGGTATACTAATTATGGCACTTGGTAATACCAGTGAAAAATCTTTAATAGGATTTGTATTTGGTCTTACGGCTTCAATTGGTTTTTCGGTTTTTTCAGTAACATTAAGGTGGAGAAAAGAAACTCCTAAATTCACAACAGTTGCTTTTGCAGGCTTCTTTTGTGTCGTTTTTTCATCTATAGCAATCATTACAAACGATTTAGTATTTTTTTCATCAAGCTATAATGGAACTTTATTTTCTTTACACGGAACATTAGTTTGCTTTGGTTTAATTTTATATTCAATAGGCTCAAAAGCTATTCCAGCAGCAGAACTTACATTGCTATCTTTAACTGAAGTAGTGGGTGGAATATTCTGGGTATGGCTACCACTATTTGGTATCAATGAGGTTCCTACAACAAACACTATTATTGGTGGATTTTTTCTTTTTGTTTCAATAATTTATTACAGTTTGATCATGAGATGGAATAAAAGATACATCGCTTTAAATTAATCTATGAACAAAAATAATACTATTGTGAATAGTTGGAATGAATGGGATCCATTAAAACATGTAATTGTCGGAAGAGCAGATGGCACTTGTATTCCAGCACCCGAACCAGCACTTGATGCTAAAGTTCCCGAAGAAAGTGATATGCGAGGCCAGTTTGGACCAAGAACTAAAGATACAGTTGATAAAGCCAATCAACTTTTAAATGATTTTTCAAATATACTTAAGAAAAGAGGAATTAAAGTTGATCGACCAACACCTTTAGATTTTAATCAAAAAACATCTACTCCTGATTGGGAGGCAGAAACCATGTTTGGCTGTATGCCACCTAGAGATGTTTTACTGACTGTTGGTAATGAAATTTTAGAAGCGACAATGAGCTATCGTTGTCGATGGTTTGAATATTTATGTTATAGACCACTTCTACAAAATTATTACAACCAAGATCCAAATATGAGACATGAGTCTGCACCAAAACCTAGATTGACAGACCTTGATTATAGAAAAGATTACTTATCAGATAAAATTGGAGTAAAGAAAAGATTAGAATGGACAGAAAAAAAATTTTTTGTAACAACAGAAGAAGAACCATTATTTGATGCAGCTGATGTATTGAGATTTGGAAAAGACTTAGTAGTACAACATGGCTTTACTACAAATCTAAAAGGTATTGATTGGTTAAAAAGACATTATAAAGATCACAGAATTCATGCAGTGAACTTTCCTGGTGATCCATACCCAATTCATATTGATGCAACCTTCACACCAATAAAAGAAGGATTAATAATAAATAATCCTCAAAGAAGACTACCAAAAGAGCAAAGAAAATTATTTGAAAATAACGGATGGGAAATAATTGATAGCGCACAACCAGCACACAACGAGCCACCCCCATTATGTTATTCATCAACTTGGTTATCTATGAATGTGTTAGTTTTAGATTCTAAAACAGTATGTGTTGAAAAAAGTGAGACTTATCAAGCAGAACAATTAGATAAACTTGGAATGGAAGTTGTACCAGTAGAACTACGAGATGCTTATGCATTTGGTGGAGGACTTCATTGTTGCACAGCAGATGTATATAGGGAAGGGGAGCTCAAGGATTATTTTCCTAAGCAATAAGTCTCTAATTTGGATTTTCCTTTAAATATTCAATATATTTTAAAACTTCCTCAAGCTGTTCATCAGGGATATCTTTGTAACTCGCTTTAAATTTAGATTTTACGCAATTAGCTACATGGGCATAGGCGTTTCTACCCTTGGGGTGATTAGGGTGATCAGGCAATTGTCCTTCCAAATAATCGCCAGCTTCCTGTATTATTTTCCACAATTTACTAGAATTAATTTTGTTCATAAAAATCTAAAATTTATATAATCTAAATCTCTTATGATATTTGTTAAAAACTTTAATTCAATCTCCAATCAGGAATGGAAAAAAAGTGAGAAATATCCTGGAGTGAGATGGAAGTTTTTAGTTGACGCAGATATTGATGGAAGCAAAGGAATTTCATGTGGTTTTGCAGAGGTTTTACCAGGTGGAAAATTAACTTTACATCATCATGCGCCAGACGAAATTTATGTTGTAACTAATGGTACTGCAACTTTAAACAAAGATGGAGAACTTGAAGATATTAAAAAAGGGGATGTAGTTTATATTTCTAATAATGCCAAACATGCACTTGAAAATAATAGTGATGAAACATTTGGATTTTATTGGTTTTTCCCAACAGATCGATTTCAGGAAGTTGAATATTTTACTGATGAGTGAAACAGATTTAACTTAGACAATGAACACTAAATAGTTTTTTATCATCAACCCACGTTTTTTTGATTTTCCACCCAGCTTTATTAGCTAAGTTTTTGAAGGATTTAATCGTATATTTGTGAGAATTCTCTGTATGTATCTCTTCATTTTTTTTAATTAAATAATTTGAACCATTAATTCTAATATTATTTCTTTTTTTAGATTTTAGTCTCATCTCAATTCTTTTTTTTTGTTTATTATAAATTGCTAAATGTTTATAGGAATTCAGATTTATATCTGCACCCAATTCAGTATTGATTCTTCGTAATATATTTTTATTAAATTTTGCAGTGACCCCTTCTTTGTCATCATAAGCAGTAATTAGAGTTGGGATATCTTTTACTAAATCTGCTCCAATAATAATTTTTTTTGCTTTAAATTTTGATTTTAACATTTTTAAAAATTTAATAGCATCCTTCTCATCAAAATTACCAATTGTTGATCCAGGAAAAAATATAATTATATTTTCAGATGAATTGATTTTAAAAGGTGGTTTATTATTTCTCGAAAAGTCATATCCTTTAGGAGTAATAGCTATATTTGGAAATTTTTTTTTAAAACCTTGAGATATCTTGTTTATATAATCTTCAGAAATATCCAAAGGTATATATTTTTTTGGCTTATCTAAACTGTTTAGAAAAATTGCTATTTTTTTGAAGTCTCCAGCACCTGGTTCAATTAAAACTGCTCTCTTACCTATTTTATTAGCAATTTCAATTTTATTATCTTTTAAAATTTTTCTTTCAGTTCTTGTTGGGTAATATGTTTTTAACTTGGTAATTTGTTCAAAAAGTTTTGATCCACGAAAGTCATAAAACCATTTAGAGCTTAACTTCTTATTCTTTTTACTTAAACCGAGACTTACTTCTTTTAAAAATGATTTCATTTAGCAAGTCGTAGTCCAGACATTTGCCATTTTTGATGTGGATAAAAGAAATTACGATACGATTTTCTCATTTGGTCTTTAGGGGTAAGGCAAGAGCCTCCTTTTAATACCATCTGGTTGACCATAAATTTACCATTGTACTCACTAATATCATCATTGTGGTATTTAAATCCAGGATAAGGAGAAAAGTTGGAAGAAGTCCATTCCCAAACATGTCCCCAATGTTGATTTAAATTTACACCATTTTTTTTTGAATATGGCTGATATATTTTATCTTCTAAAAAATTTCCGTGAATATGATTATTGGAGGCAACTTCCCATTCAAATTCTGTTGGAAGTCGTTTATTATTCCACCTTGCAAAAGCGTCAGCTTCAAAATAGCTAATATTACTCACAGGCGCATTGATATCTATTTCTTTAATTCCGTTTAAAGTGAAGTGATACCATTTACTGTCTTCTTTTTTCCAGTAAAGAGGGGATTGCCAATTTTCCTGTTGGCAAGTTGAAAACCCATCTGACAACCAATGTTCACTTTTATTGTAACCATCATTATTGATAAACTCGATCCATTCACCATTAGTTACTAACTTATTTGATATTTCAAAAGGTAAGATTAAAACTTCATGTTTTGGTCGTTCACAATCAAAGGAGAAATTTTCATTGTCAGTTCCAACACTTTTAATAGATTTTTCAAAACCAATCCATTCTTGTTTAATATTTTCATTTTTAATATCTTTTATTTTTGAGTTGTACTTTGGGCCAGTAGGGTTGAAACTTAAACCATGCTGTAGATCTGTTAACATTAATTCTTGGTGTTGCATTTCGTGGTGGCAGCCTACTTCAATCATATCTAAATTTGAGTTACTGGACTGACATAAATCTATAATTCTCTGATTTATAGTTTTTCTATATTCTAGAACTTCTTCAATTCCTGGTCTTGAAATAATGTTACGAAGTGATCTTGTATATCTTGGTCCTGCTTTGACGTAATAAGAATTAAATAAATAATTATAATCCTCGTTAAAATATTTATAATTAGATTTTACTTTGCTTAAGACAAATTTTTCAAAAAACCAAGTAGTATGCGCTAGATGCCATTTAATGGGTGATGCATCTTCCATTGATTGTATATTCATATCCTCTGGACTTAAATTTTCGATAATTTTAATCGATTGATTTCGTGTTTTTTCAAAAAGAAACTGTATGTCGTTATTATTCATAAAATTATCAATTAAATTAACAATAATGCTAACATACTTCACTTTACAAAACGACGCTGATCATTAAATTTATTGAAATTGTTGATCAGTTGTTTTTATTTTTCTGCAACAGTATCTGAACCTATTTTTGTTGGCTCATCAATTGGCTCTGTAGTAGGGTTTAATTCAATACCTGCGGGCGTAATCGACTGAGGCATGGCAATGAACTGAGAATCTGGATTTTCAACTGCTGGTCTAATTCTAGATCTATAAACACCATAAACTCCAATTAAAATATGAAACAATATTAGAAAAACAAAAAAACCATTTAGACCTGCTATATCCATAAAAATTGAACATAAAAATGGACCACCAATTGCTCCTAAGCCAAAAATAAATTGTAAACTCGCACCAGCTGCAACAAATTTTTCCTTAGGAATAAAATCATTTGTATGAGCAAGTATTAATGAGAACATTGGCAAACTACAAAAAGAAAATAAAATTAAAAAAAAATAAAACCAAAATTTACTTGTTCCCAAGCCCTCAGGTAAATACATTTGTGCTGATGAAAAAATTGCACATAATGCGAAAAAAGCAGCAGCGAAACTAACAAAAATAATTACTTTTCTTCTATCATACATGTCAGACAATCTTCCTATTGGCCACTGAGAAATTGCACCAGAAATAGCTAATAAAAACGTAACTAATGAAATATGAAAAATAGAAAAATTCATTCCTGCAGCATACACAGCTAATAATGTGAATAATGCCGATTGTATTGTTCCATAAAGAAACGAACTCACCATCCCAAAAGGAGATGAAATATAAACCTCTTGAATAGACATAGTTTCTATTTTTTTAAATGTTGGAGGTTTTCTTTTAGTAAGTAAAATTGGGATTAATGCACCTGATGTTATTATTGATACTAATATAAAAGGTTCAAAATTTAATGGATTACTAAAGTTTAAAAAAAACATTCCTATTCCCATCGAACCATACAAAACCACCATATAGATTGATAAGACACTACCTCTATTTTTATTACTTGCTCTATCATTTAACCAACTTTCAGCAACTGTATATATAGAGACCATGCTGATACCAGTAAGTATTCTTAATAAAAACCAAATTAATGGACTAACGAACACCGCATGAACTAAAATTACTAAAGATGCGATTGACGCAAAAGCTGCAAAGACTCTGATATGGCCAACTCTTGATATTAATTTAGGAATAGTAATTGCACCTATAAAATATCCAATGAAATAACCAGACATCATAAATCCAGTTGCGGTTAAACTAAACTCTTCTTTTACAGCTCTAACTCCTAAAAGTGAACCTTGAAAACCGTAGGCAAGCATAATTGCTCCCATACCTAAAAATAAAGCCCACGAATTTTTTAATACTTTGTTCATATGAACCGCTATCTATTTCTGATTTGTGGCCAAATCAAGTTAATTGTAATAGGTCTAAGATTTTTTTAGTTTGAGAAAAGAGTGAATTGCAATCGTCAAAATGATGACAATACCTCCTTGAATCGTTTCAAGACTAGGCTGTTCTTTAATGACCATCCAAACCCAAATTGGCCCGACGATTGTCTCTAGCAAAAAGAATAAGTTAACCTCTTCTGCGGGTATAAATCTTGGAGCAATAGTCACCAAAACAAAAGGTATAGCAACACACATTACACACATTAAAGGTACTATTAAAAGATCTTTTCCTACTAAAGAATATGTTTCAATAAAGAAAATGGCAAATAATGCAACCAACAGCTTACCAACTACAGCAGCAGGTACTAGGTTTTTTGTTTTAGCGGATCTAATAGTAACGGCTCCAACTGCCAATCCTAGGGCACAAACAAACCCCAATAAATCTCCAAAAATATTTCCTAATTGCAAGGAATCATAAAATATATAGATTGCAGCAATAAACGTCACTGCAATTGCTGTCCAACTTTTGCTGTCTGGCATCTCTCTTAAAAATATTGCACCTAAAATTGCTGAAAGCATAGGAGCCATAGCAATCATCACTAGTGTATTAGCTACATTAGTATTTTGAATAGAAACAACAAAGGCAATATTTGTAATAGAAAATGTTATTATATAAATTATTCCATGATAACCACTAGTTAAAAGCATTTTAAAAAAATTTGCTTTATAAATAAGAAGCATCCCAACTAACACAGTAAAAAAAGGAATTATTCCTCTATAAAAAACTAAACTCCAAGTATCGACACTAGCCAATCTTATAAACAAACTATCAGGAGTGATAAACATCACAGCAATAAAGGCTAACAAAGACCCTTTTTGCTGGTCATTTAAAGTTTTCACGCTCTAAGTTCTTTCCAAAAAATTTTAGCAAGATTTACACCTGATAAATCGAAATGAGTTTTTAGTCCAGTCGGAGAGGTGACATTAATATCTCCATTCAGTTTTTGATCAATGAAGTCTATTCCTGCAAAAAATATATTTTCTTTTTTTAAATCTTTAGCAATTAGCTTAGATATCTTGCTTTCATGCTTACTAAGTTTAATATTTATAGGTATTGCACCTTTACTCATGTTACTCAAAATTGAACCTTTTTTTGGAATTCTTGAGATTGCTCCACAGACCTTACCATTAATTATAAAAACTCTTTTGTCACCCTTGATTATTTTAGGTAAAAATTTTTGCAACATTATATGATCATGTTTTTTGATAAAACTATTGATAATTTTTGAGTCAAATTTGTTTAATAAATGTATATCGTTTCCACTGTAACTGTGAATTGGTTTTAAAATAACACTGCTATTTTTTTTGAAAAATTTTTTTATTTCATCTATATTTTTAGTAAAAATAGTACTCGGCATATATTTTTGATACTTAGCTGAGTATAATTTTTCAGAGACATTTCTAATAGAAGTGGGATTATTAAGTATTTTTACCTTATTTCTAATAGTATCTAAAATGTATGTAGTTGAAATATATTCAAGATTAAATGGAGGATCTTGGCGTATAAGAATAAATTTACATTTAGTGAGTTCTAAACTGCATTTTTTTAATATATTAAAAAATTTTTTTTGAGTGTAATCAAATTTAATAAAAAAACCTTTTGCAATTACTCTTGAATTGATAATTGATAGATCTTTTGGTTCATAGTAGAATATTTTATAATTCTTATTTTGAGCCTCATTAGCTAAAAAAATACTTGTATCTGAAACAGGATTTAATTTTGAAGGATGGTTTCCTTGAATAGCAACAATTTTATTTATCATATAATTTATCTAAATTTTCATTTTCTGAAAATTTACTAATCATATGATCTGCGTTTGTTGTCTTATTATCAATTACTTTTTGTAAGTGACTTAAAAAAATTGTTTCGTTGTTTCCTTTTCTGTTTAAAATATCTCTAATTTCCAAACCTTTTTTTGATAAATTTAAAAGTTTGGATGACCAGTAAAGAAGATCTTTACCCATTAATTGAGTATTAAATCCTTTTTTTGGCGCTTCTAAATATGCATTAATAACCTTATCTGTTTCCCACTTAGAAATAACATCATAAACTTCCTCAAGATTGCCATAAAGCATTCCAATATTAAACGCAGGTCCTGCACACAAGCAATCCCAACCACAAGTATCCATAGACCTAAGCTCAATATATTTTTTTAACCTATTCTCGGTAAAGATTGTACTTAAATGTGTTGTAAGATCACTCTCTGTAGGTAATCGGTTATTAATTTCTGAAATTTTACCCTCCATAAAATCTCTAAAAATATATTTTTTACCAGAAATATATTCATCTTTATCTTGAATAAATAAAACAGGAAAATCCATTGTAAATTGTGCATATTTTTCAAAATTTAAATTTTCAAAAAACAATTTTGGAAGTCCTCCTCTAGAAGTATTCTGCCAAACTTTTGATCGGTACGATAAATAATTACTATTTTTCTTTTCAACTATTGAAGAATTAGCAAATAAAGCAATAGAAATTGGTACAATTGAATTTGCAACTTTAAACTTTTTAATAAAATCTTCCTCTGAACTATAATCTATATTTATTTGTGTCCCACAGGTTCGATACATCATATCTAAACTTAATTCACCACCAAAAGGCATATCTTGAGTCATTAGTTTATATCTCTGCTTAGGATTATTCGGTATTTCTTCTAATTTCGAAATAGGATCAAAACCAGCACTGACAATTTCAATATGTAATTTTTTTGTAACTTGCTTTAGTTCAAATAAATAATCTTGAGACTCTGAACAAGCCTCATGTATATGGTTAAGTTTATCTCCTGATAATTCAATTTGATTACCGGGCTCAAGAGTAATATTTTTTCCTCCTTTATTAAGTGCAATAATATTTTCTTTTTCAAAAACTGGGTTCCATCCAAACTCCAATAATGCATTGAACATTTCTTTAATTTTAGAATAATTTACTCGTTTATTATTTTTCTTATTAAATAAAAACTTTTCATGCTCAATTCCAATTTTAAAATCTTTAGTCTGTTTTATTCCAGATTTAAAATATTCAATTATTTTTTCTTTATTATTAATCATGTTTCTTTAGATATTATCTTTTATTTGTTTTTAAAGAACTTTTTTTATATTACTAGTTATTCGAGGCAGTACTTAGCAAAGATAATTGTGTTATTTTACTGTCTCCTAGCTCGTCAACTGGTTTAACTGGATAATCTCCTGTAAAGTAATGATCTGTTAATTGAGGGTAAGTGGCATTTCGCTTATCAAAACCAATAGCTCTATATAAACCATCAATAGACAAAAATTTTAATGATTTAGCGCCAATATAATCACAAATTTCTTCATTCGTTTTATTTGCAGCTAATAATTCTTTTTTAGTTGGAGTGTCCACACCATAAAAATCAGGATATCTAATTTCAGGACACGCTATTCTAACGTGAACCTCTTTTGCACCTGCATCGTATAACATTTTTACTATTTTATGAGAAGTAGTTCCTCTGACAAGCGAGTCATCAATTAAAATAATTTTTTTATTTTTAATAGTAGTTTGATTTGCGTTTAATTTAAGCTTAACACCTAAACTTCTTATTTTTTGGCTTGGTTCAATAAAAGTACGACCTACGTAATGGTTTCTTATCAAACCATGTTCAAAATTTATTTTATTCTTTTGAGAAAATCCTAGCGCTGCTGCATTACCAGAGTCTGGAACTGGTACTACGATATCTGCATCAATATCGTTTTCTTTTGCAAGTTCTTTTCCTAAGTTTTTTCGATGTTCATAAGCAGTTGTATTATCTATTAAGCTATCAGGTCTTGCAAAATAGATATATTCAAAAACACAAGGTCTTACTTTTCTAGGTGGAAAAGGTTTGATGCTAGTAAGTTGATTATTTTCAATTAATACAATTTCACCATTTTCTACTTCTCTTACAAAATTTGCACCAATAATATCAAATGCACAGGTTTCTGAAGCTAGTACATAACTACTACCCAATTTTCCAATTAACAAAGGTCTAATGCCGTATGGATCTCTTACTCCAATAAGAGAGTTTTGAGTAAGCATTACTAAAGCATAACCTCCTTGAATCTGAAAAATTGCATCAATTACTTTATCGATAGTTTTCGATCTCTTAGACTTTGCAATTAATTGTACAATAGTTTCAGTATCCGAAGTGGTGTAGAAAATAGCTCCATCTTCAACTAGTTTTTTTCTCAAAGAAATTGAATTAGTCAAATTTCCATTATGAGAAACTCCAATCCCCCCCGCATTTGTGTCAGCAAAAAAAGGTTGAATATTTCGTAAAGTATTATTACCAGTTGTACTGTATCGATTATGACCTATGGCGTAATTACCTTTTAAATTATTTAAAACTTTTTCTTTATTAAAATTGTCTCCAACCAAACCAAATCTTTTTTCAGAATAATATTTTTTACCATCAAAACTTACGATTCCACAACCTTCTTGTCCTCGATGTTGTAAGGCATGTAGTCCAAGTGCAGTTAAAGCGGAGGCGTCTTTTGCATTACTAATACCAAACACTCCACATTCTTCTTTTAATTTTGGATCAAAGTTCTTCAATTTTATCTCTAGATTCTTGATATGTTTTTTCATTAGGAAATTCTTTAATCAGATAATTACTACCTTTTTCTAAATATGGAAAGGCGTATGATTTGTCTATATTTATTGGCCATTTATCGTAATTATAAACGATATGAACACCTGAAAAAATACAAACGGAAATTATATAAGCTTTTATAAAGCCAAAAAAGAATCCAAACGTTGTATCTAATCCACCTATCCCAGTATATCTAACAGCTTTACTAATACCTTTATTAACCAACAATACTAAAAAAATAACTAAAATAAAAATTAATATACCAAGACCAACGTCCAATACATACTCATTATCAATAATGTCTTTTACATATGGTTTAACTCTCGGAAATAGAATTAGAGTTATCACATAGGCCAAAAGCCACTTTGCCATGGATAGAATACTTAATATAAAACCTTTTTTATAACAACTGATCAAAGACCAAATAGTGATAGCCAAGTATGCCAAATCTATAATAGAAGTTGTTTTGTAAAAATCTGATAAAGTTTCCAACATTAAGCTGATTTACCAAAAGGTTTGATAATCAAGATCAACGCAGGCAGTAAAGTTAATACTGAGATCATAGCTAGCAACATTGCCAAACCTGTAAACATACCAAAATAAATTGTAGGGATAAACTTTGACAAAACTAAAATTGAAAATCCAAAAACAATTGTGATTGAAGTATTTAAAATTGCCACACCTACTGTAGAGTGACATAATTTTATTGTTTTGTTATAATCTTTAATCTTATTGAACTCCTCTTTAAATCGATAAATATAGTGGATACTATTGTCTACTGCTATACCAATAGTAATTGCAGCAATGGTAATAGTCATCATGTCTAAAGGAATTTCTAGCAAACCTATAATTCCAAGTATAAAAAATGCAGCAATGAAATTTGGTACCACACCTATTAAAGATAATTTTGTATTTCTGAATAGAATTAAAAACATTGTAAAAATCCCAATCATTACCAATCCTAAAGTAAGTATTTGTGATTTAAATAGGCTTTGTAATAAATTATTAAATAAAATTAGTACCCCAGCGAGCTGATATTCACTTTCTTCTAGACCAATCTTATCTTTAAGATCAAAATTTATTTTATTAATTAAATCGTTTCTTCTCAAATTTTCTTGAGAATCTATTATTCTTAAGCTAATCCTTGCTTCATCATTTTCTATTGAAAGATAGGGATCAATAATTTCTGTCTTAATACTTTCAGGTATTTTTGAATAAAGAACACCCATTTCTAGAGTACCTAAAGGTTTATTGTTATTTAATTGAGTTGCCACATCAATAATTGATGAAAAAGACAAAACTTTTCCAATTTCGGGAAGACTGTCTAAGTAATTATGAACAGATGAAATTTTATCAATTTTATCTTTAGTAAACCAATATTTGTTGTCATTCTTATCATTTTCATCTCCCCAGTCTTCAAACTCATCATCCTCAGCTGATTTTTTTTCTTTTTCTTTCTTAGGAAACTTTATAATTACCTCTAATGGTGTTGTACCTCCAAGCTCTTCATCTATAAGTTTCATGCCTTTATAGATTTCAGTATTTTTGTTAAAATAATTAATAAAGCTGTTTTCAACCTCCAGCTTGCTAATACCAAAAATACTTAAAATTATTACAATTCCTGTCACTGAAAAAATTAAATTTTTTTTACTCATAGAAAGTGATCCTAGAAAAGTGGTGAATTTAGAATCTTGTTCCTTTTTAAGTGAAATATTATCTGAAGGAGCAAAACTTAAAAAAGTTGGGAGTAAACTGAAGGTAATTATAAATGAAGTAATTAGACCAAAAGTCATCATCCATCCAAAGTCAATAATAGGTTTGATTTCACTAAAGATTAAAGACAAAAATGCTAAAATAGTAGTCAATACAGTGTATAAAATTGGCCAAAACATTTTTCTGGTGGTTAAAGAAATGATTTCTAAATTATTTTTAGAAGGGGAGTTTTTTTTAAGCTGTAAAAATCTTGTACTCATATGAATGTTCATTGCCATTGTTAAAATCAACATCAAAGCAATGAAGTTTGATGAAATAACAGTGACTTTCCATCCCAGTAGTCCAAGTAATCCAGTCATTATCACGACTGAAGCTATACAACTACTAATCGGAACTATTATCCAGATAAGCTTTCTAAAAACAAACCATAGGGTTACAATAATAAATAATAAAACACCTATACCAAAAACCACAATATCACTTTTAATAAAGGTCATCATGTCATCAGCAATCATTGGTATGCCACCTAAATAAATCTTACCTACATCACCATAACTCTGGATGACTTGTCTGATCTCTAATATATTTTGATGATTTTGTTTTTTGATTTGATCTTTATAATTTTCAATTTCATCTTTTGATTTACTTTCAATGTTTTCAAGTTTTTGAGATTGTTTAATATAAACAATTATGCCACTTGTTTTACCGTCTTCACTAATGACAAAGTTTCTGAACACAGGACTATTAAGGATTTCATTAAATCCTCTATCTTTGTCAACATCTTCATCTTTTAAAGTTTTAAAATTTTCTAATCTTTCTTGAAGAGGAGCATCTGAATTATTCAACAATGGTATATCTAGAAGAGTTACAACACTATGGACCCAATTCAGACTTTGAATTTTATATTTTAAACTAAGTAAATTATTAATTGATGTATTAGTTACCATTCCTTCATTAGGTGTATAAGTAAGAATTAAAAACTCTCTAGAACCGTATCTTTCAGAAATCTCTTTTAAATAAGCTAAATCTGGATCGCCATCTATCAATAATGTCTCTGAAGATGCATCTAGTCTAAAATCTTTTGTATAATAACCAAAACTTAAGATGGTAATTATTAGTATGACAAATATTGCTTTAGGATTTTTTAGGATAATGTTTTGATACATATGAGCCAACATTAGCTCTTTTATATTGGAAATTAATTAGTTTGAGTATCTTTAAATTTTGTAAATCTTTCCTCAAATTCAAGAGTTACGTTACCTATTGGACCGTGCCTCTGTTTCCCAATAATAATTTGAGCGAGGTGGGCTACTTCATTCATTTTTGCTTGCCATTCGGCATGTTCAACTGTGGCCTCTCTTGGCTCTTTTCTTTGTAGGTAATATCCTTCTCTGTAAACAAACATCACAACATCAGCATCCTGTTCAATCGAACCTGATTCTCTCAAATCTGCTAGTTGAGGTTTGTGATCGTCTCTTTGCTCAACTTGTCTAGACAATTGAGAAAGAGCTACTACTGGTACAGCAAGTTCTTTTGCAATTGCTTTTAAACCTTGTGTAATTTGAGATATTTCTTGGACTCGGCCATCTTTGTTAAATGTATTCCCTCTCATTAATTGAATATAATCAACTACAATCATGTCGAGACCAAACAATCTTTTTATACGTCTAGCTCTATTACTCAATGCAGCAATACTTATTGCTGGTGTTTCATCAATATATAGTGGAAGTTCAGAGATATTTTTTGAAGTCTCTAAAAATTTATCAAACTGATCATCAGAAATTTTTCCTCTTCTAATATCATTTGAACTAATTCTTGCTTGTTCTGAAATTATTCTAGTTGAAAGTTGCTCCGACGACATTTCAAGTGAAAAGAATGCAACAGTAGATTTTTTTCCTTTATCTTGTAATTTTTGTGCTGCATTAAATGCAATATTCGTAGCAAGAGAAGTTTTACCCATTGATGGTCGCCCAGCTATAATAATTAAATCAGATTGATGTAAGCCGCCTAATTTATCGTCTAAGTCTTTA
The DNA here is from genome assembly GCA_902604175.1 of uncultured Pelagibacteraceae bacterium. Lineage (GTDB taxonomy): Bacteria > Pseudomonadota > Alphaproteobacteria > Pelagibacterales > Pelagibacteraceae > Pelagibacter. The sequence continues at coordinate 55,010 of CACKXR010000002.1, read as the reverse complement.
AGACCTGTTGGCACACCAACAATCCCTTCTTCATTTTTATATGCAGCAGATGCCATTTCAATGGTTTGTTTCATGGCCTCATCAAATTTTATTAAAGAGGAGTTAAAAGATCCTTTTTCAGCTAAATCAAACAATAGTCTTTCTGAATTTTCTATAATTGTTTGTCCATTTGTATCAAGATCATTTAATTTAGCGCTATCAATAGTTTGCTCAGAAATCTTTATTAATTCTCTTCTAACAAACATATCGTAAATAATTTTAGAATATTCTATAGCCTGTCTTGTAGAAGTAGAAAATTTAGTTATCTTAACTAAGTACTCAGGAACATTTAAATCATCTTTTTCCTCCTCAAAATAATTCTTTAATGTAATAGGATTTGCTAGCATTCCTTTGTAAATTAGACTTTCGATTGCTGCAAAAATCTTTTGGTGCATAGGATCATAAAAATTGATGTTGGAAATTATAGTATTTATTTCATCAAATATATCATTACTCACTAAAATAGATCCAATTACAGCTTGTTCAGCTTCGATGTTGTTTGGTAATTCTTTGAATTGGTTTTTAACCAGGCTTAGATTATTATCCATAATTATTAATTTACATAAAAAACTTTATTTATAGAATTAATAATTATTGCTGGGGAAAAAAATGTATAATTATTGAATTGTTTCTGCAGAAGAAACATTAATAGTAATTTTTGCATCAACTTCTGAGTGTAAAGAAATTTTTACCTTGAATTTTCCCAAAGCTTTAATCTCCTCAACAGGTTGAATCATTGACGGTTTGATTACAATATTATTTTCCTCATGTATTAGTTTGGCAATTTCTGTTGGTTTAACAGAACCATATAATTCATTGTTTTCAGTACTTAACTTTTTTACTAAAAATTCTTTTCCATTAATTTGCTCTGCTATTTTAGTGGCCTCTTTTTTCTTCTCATTATCTTTTTTAGATAAATCAGTTTTAATCTTTTCAACTTCTTTTATATTTTCTTCTGAAGCATAAAGTGCTTTTTTATTGGCAATAAGATAGTTCCTAGCAAATCCCCTTTTAACATCTATAACCTCACCGATAGATCCAATTCTTTTGATATTTTCTAATAAAATAACTTTCATTTAAATTAAAGCTAAATTTCTAGCTCTCTTAATTGATAAAGATAATTGTCTTTGTTTTTTTTGAGAAACATTGGTTATTCTTGATGGTAAAATTTTTCCATTTTCTGATATATATTTTTTTAATAACTTAATATTTTTATAGTCGACCTGTGGAGCGCCCTTTGTAGAAAGAGGGCAGGTCTTTTTAAATTTATATTTATTTGGTTGAAAAATACTTAATTTTGCAAAATTGCTTTGTTTTCCTTTTTTATTTCCACTTTGTCTTTTAGGCATTAGCTCTTAACAGCCTCCTTTTTTTCTGCATCTTCTTTTTTACCAAAGTAGACGGTTTCTAAATCAAACTTTTTTACTTTTATTGTTAAACATCTTAATAATTTTTTGTCAATTGTCTCATTCTTCTCTAACTCATCAATAACTTTTCCGTTACCTTTTATTTTAAAATGAATATAGCTACCTTTTCTATTTTTTTTAATTAAATAAGATAGGTTTAATAGACCCCAGTTTTCAGTCTTTACTACTTCTCCATCATTTTTTTCAATAATTTTAGAATATTTTTCTGTTAATTGCTTCAATTCACTGGGTGAAGTGTCTTGCCTAGCTATAATAGTATGTTCGTATAAATTCATTTAAGTTCTTTAATAAAAAATGAGGATATACTATTATAAAAGTTCAATTACAATAGTTAAAAAGGCAAAATAATTAGTTTTTTTATGTTTTCAGTAATATTTCCCGGTCAAGGTTCTCAGACGGTAGGAATGGGGAAGGAGTTATATGAGAGATATGAACTGGTAAAAAACTTGTTTAAACAGGCAGATGATATATTAAATTTTTCTATCTCTAATTTAATTTTAGAAGGTCCAAAAGAAGAGTTGGATTTAACAATTAACACTCAACCAGCAATATTTTTAATTAGCTATTCATTATTCAATTTAGCTAAGAAAGAATTTAATATAGATTTAAATAAAGCAAAATATTTTGCAGGACATTCTTTAGGCGAATATTCAGCTTTGTCATGTGCTGGATATTTAGATTTTTCAGATACTATAAAAATATTAAGGGTTAGAGGAGACGCTATGCAAAATTCAGTTCCAAAAGGGCAAGGAGGTATGGTTGCGATATTGGGTTCAAAAGTCGATGTAATTGAAAAAATTTTGTTAGATAATAAAAAATTATTTAATGCACAAATTGCAAATGATAATTCAGACGGTCAAATGGTTTTGAGTGGAAAAATACAAGACTTAGAAAATTTAATTCAAATTTTAAAAAAAAATTCGATAAAACATATCAAACTTCCTGTTAGCGCACCTTTTCACTGTGAATTGATGAGCAGCGCTACTAAAATAATGGAAGATCAGTTAAAAAAAATTGACTTTAAAAATGGACAAAATAAATTAATTTCGAATGTCACAGCTCGCGAAATTAAGGGTTTAGATGAATTAAAAATTTTATTGATAAAACAAATAGAGAATAGGGTAAGATGGAGAGAAAGCGTTATCAATATGATAGAAAATGATGTAAACCATTTTATAGAAATTGGGCCAGGAAAAGTTTTATCAGGCTTAGTTAAAAGAATTAGTAGAGATGTTAAAATTGACACTATAAATGCTCTAACAGATATTGAAAATATAAAAATATGATAGATTTAAAAGGTAAAAATATTATTGTCACAGGTGCTACAGGGGGTATTGGAAATGCGATAATTGAAAAACTTAATCAAGCTGAAGCAAATATCTTAGCATCAGGAACGAGAATTGAAAAACTTGAAGAGTTAAAAAATAAATTTGCAAATATCAAAATATTGAATTTTGATATTTCAAAAACTGATAAAATTGAGGAATTTATAGAAAATGCAACAAAGGAACTTGCTGGAAGTTTAGATTGTATTATAAATAATGCAGGAGTTACTCAAGATAATTTGGCAATAAGAATGAGTTTAGATGAATGGCAAAAAGTAATTGATATCAATTTAACTTCAACTTTTTTAATGAGTAAATCAGCAATAAAAAAAATGCTTAAAAATAAATCAGGAAGAATTGTTAATATTACATCTGTTGTTGGACACACAGGAAATTTAGGCCAAGCTAATTATACTGCAGCAAAAGCTGGTATTGTAGCAATGTCAAAGAGTTTAGCAGCAGAATATGCAAAAAAAAATATAAATATAAATTGTATTTCGCCAGGATTTATTAAAACAAAAATGACAGATAAATTAGATGAAAAATATAAAGAAGCTATAATTTCAAAAATCCCTTCAGCACGTCTTGGAGATCCTGATGACGTTGCAAATGCAGTTATTTTTTTGTGCTCTGATTATTCAAGCTATATTAATGGAGAAACACTACACGTTAATGGAGGGATGTATATGGCTTGACAAAATATGTTTTTAAACTATTAAGAATTTATAACAAAAGGGATCAATATGTCAGAAGAAGTTTCAAACAAAGTAAAAAAAATAGTGGCTGATCATTTGGGAATTGATGAAGCAAAGGTTACAGAAGAATCTAGTTTTATAGATGATTTGGGAGCTGATAGTTTGGATACTGTAGAATTAGTAATGGCTTTCGAGGAAGAATTTGGATCTGAAATATCAGATAGCGAAGCTGAGAAAATTTTGACTGTAGGAGACGCAGTTAAGTTTATCGAAGGAAAAGCAAACTAAAAAAATTAATGCCCTCACATCAAGACGGGGTAATGATAATTTTATCCTCTCCCTCTGGAGCAGGTAAGACAACATTGGTCAAGATGTTATCTAATTTGGATAACTTTGAAATTTCAATATCACATACTACTAGACAACCAAGGCCAAATGAGAAACCAAACAATGATTATTTTTTTGTTAATGAAGAAGAATTTAGAAGATTTATTAAAAATGAGGAATTTTTAGAATATGCAAAAGTTTTTAATAATTTTTATGGAACTACAAGAACACCAGTCATTGATAAACTGAATAAGGGTAAAAATGTGTTATTTGACATTGACTGGCAAGGCGCAGATCAAATTAAGAATAAAAATTTAGATTATAAATTAATCTCATTCTTTATTTTGCCACCGAGTAAAGAGATATTATTTGAAAGACTTTCAAATAGAGACATGAAAGATAAATTAATTGCAGAAGAAAGAATGAAACAGTTTGGAAGAGATGTTTTACATTGGATTAACTATGACTATGTGGTTATAAATGACAATATTGAAAATTGTTATTCTAAAATAAAAAATTTAATTTATGCAGAAATAAATAATGGCTCTAAAGACTATGATGCTGAATATATTAGAAATCACATAGAAAAATTAACTAATTAAATTTTCATACTCACTCGTTAATTGATAGTAGGTTTCAAAGTCTAAATTTTGAGGTCTTAAATTTAAATTAATATTTAATTTATCTAGTATCTTTTGATTACCATTGAAAAGCTGATTAAAGGGCTTTTTCAACATTTTTCTTCTGTGACTAAAAAAAACTCTTGTAACTTTTTCTAAATTCTTAGGATCTTTAATCTTAAATATTTTATTTTTTGGAGAGAATAACAATAAAGAACTATCAACTTTTGGTTTTGGGAAGAAAGATTCAGGTTTTATATCACAAATTTTATCAATTTTTAGTTTCCAATTTGCTAATATTGAGAGTCTTCCATATGTTGATGTATCAAATTTAGAGATAATTCTGTCTGCTACTTCTTTTTGAAACATTAAAACAAGATGATCGAACCAAAAGTTATCTTTTAAATTTACAATCCATTTACTCAATATTTCAGTAGAAATGTTATAGGGAAGATTTCCAAAAACTATAAATTTTTCTTTAAACAATGAAGTCTCGTCAATTTCTAGAACATCACCATTAATGACTGTTATTTTATCGCTAAATTTTTGTTCAAGATTTAGTGCAAGTTTTTTATCTTTTTCAATAACTATAATTTTTTTTGGTTTTTTTTTTAAAATACATAATGTTAAATTTCCTGTACCTGGGCCTATCTCAAGAATATTTTTTTCATTTATTTCAATGAGATTAACTATTTTCTCAAGAATATACTTATCAATTAAAAAATTTTGACCTAGACTTTTTTTGGCTTTTATCAATGTTTTTCTAAAAATTGAATTGCTCTAATCAAACTTAATGCATTTGAAGAATTTTTACCTAACATTTTTTCGTTGGGTCCATGATCTGGTGATACTCTATCAAATGGTAAACCTACTGTTATATTAATTGCATCATACTCAAATAAAGTCTTTAATGGAGTTAGAACCTGATCATGGTACATACCAACAATTACATCAAATTTTTTTCGATTACTTTTTAAAAATATAGTGTCGGCTGAATATGGACCTGAAACATGATACTTTGTTTTTAAGTATGATATTGCTGGTTTAATAATTTTATCATCTTCATTGTTTTTTAAAACGCTCTCACAGTGTGGATTTAGTCCCAAAATCGCTATTTTTGGTTTAAATCCAAATTTATTTAAATAAAAATCATTTATTAAAATAACTTTATTAAAAATATTTTTTTTTTTAATTTTGTTTGGAACAAGTTTAATTGGTAAATGAGTTGTAATTGGGCAAACAGATAATTTTTTATTAAAAATTAACATTGCAGTATTATCCAAATTAAATTCTTTTGAAATATATTCAGTAATACCTAAAAATTTTCTATTTAAAAAAGTTTTTTTACTAATTGGCCCATTTATAAGTTTTTTAACACTATTTTTTCTAATTATTTCAAATGCAACATCAAAACACTTTTTTATATAAATATTTGATTTTGACGAAATTCTTTCAAAAGCTTTATTCGTTTTATATTTCACATCTATTAGATTAATGCTTGAATTATCAAGTTTGTAATTTTTAAATTTTTTTTTATCTAATATTTTGATTTTTTTTTTAAAATTTAGTTTTTTCATCTGTAGCTGAACTAATTTATGAGATCCAATTAAAATTAAAGGATTTTTAAATTTAATTTTTTTTATTGATTTGAAAAAAATTTCTAAAAATACACTGTTAGGCTCTCCTGTTATTATAAGGATAGATTTTTTAAAATTCATTGACTAAAATTTCTTTTTTTACTTTATTAAAATATATGTTTGAAAATTGTATTAGTTGTTGATTGGTTTTAATTTTTATAACTTTCTCAAGTTCTTTCTCTAAATTAAAATCATTTTTTATTAACTTTTTGTCGTCTAATTTAAGAATTAAAAAACCACCTGGTACAGAAATTGGATCTGTAATATCATTTATTGTTAATTTTGTAATAGCTTTAAGTATTTTATTGTTTAAAGTATTAGTACTTATCCAACCAATACTCCCTCCATCTCTTGCTGAGTCTGACTTACTATAAATTAGAGCTGCTTTTTTAAAATTTTCTTTCTCTATATAAGCATTTATTTCTTTGCTTTTTTTTTTTACTTCCGAAACATTTGACGCCTCAAAAAATATTTCTGATAATAAATATGATATTGAATTAGTATTATTTTGATTCTTAATTTGTTTTTTTAAGTTATCTTTGTTTATTTTTATATTAGGTGAAAATTTTTTAAATATTAAATTATTCCAGAGTAAATTAACTATTAATTTTTCTTTCATATCATTAACATCCATCTCTAAATTTTCTAAAAATTTTTCATATTGCTCAAAATTACTTATTCCTCTTATGGAAAAAATAGATTTAATATAATTATCTAAAATTTTGTCATCTAAATCTAATATTATTCCCTCTTTTTTAAGTTTAATTTTTTTAATTTTTTCTTTAACTATTAAATTTTTTGTTAATTCAAATATTTCTTCGTTGTTTAAGTTTTTGATATTTTCATCAAGTGTGGCCAAATATCTTGAATACTTGTATACTTGAATACTTGTGATTATTTCTCTATCAATTTTAAATAGTATTTTATTTTCTATGGCGTAGGTTTTTAGATCTAAGCAACATAATAAAATTACAGAAAATAAGTATTTTTTAAATTTCATGGTAATATTTAGTTGAAACCACTCTCAAGTTCACTTCTATCAAACCTTTTTTCATATGTAGTTAGGGGAAAAATTGTAATTGTGAACATAAAATCTTCTGTTGGTAATAAATCCCTATCTTGATAATAAGTTTTTTTATATTTTAAACCTGCAATTAAGCAATCATTCTGATACTCGTAAACTAAATCATAAAATTCAGTTAAATCTATTTTTCTATTTCTACGAGTATTAAAAGATAAAAAGTTATTTTCATCAAATCTGTAACTTACCGAGTTTTCTAAAGAATTTGCATCACCAATTTTACCATTTTCCTCAATAAATGAAAAACTAGTTAAAAATTTATCAAAATTAAAACTTGCATCAATTGAATTATATTCAAATGTCTTTAAATCATTATCAATCGCAAAATTGTATGAAAAATTTAAATTTTTATTGAAATTGTTTTGAAATGAACCAATCAGGTTTCCATTTTGTTTAATTGAACTAGAGGAAGGAATTCTTTGCTCTATTTTATCTCTGAATACCGAAGCTAATTTAAATTCAAAATATTTATTAATATCGTCAATTTTTTCTTTTTTATATTCAAAACCTAAAGTTAAAGATCTACCTTCCTCATAGGAATCTGTTATTCCAAGTCTATTTATCTCAAATATATTTGAGTTATTGATTTTTCTATTTGTATTTGAGTAATCTTTCATTTCACCAGGATTAAATCTTAATGAGATTTTTGGCTCTATATATTCATTAAATCTCTCATTATATTTAATTAATGGTAAACTGGAGTTTGCCTCAAATATACTCATCAACTCAAGTTGAGGACTTGATTTATAAATAGCATCGTTTTTTGCAACCGTATTTAAATTTTTAAAATAAGCTCCAAGAGAATTCTTAAGTCCCATGTTAAGAATATAATCTTTACTTTGAATACTTAAATTATTAACTATTCTAGATCTTAAATTATTAGTATTTTTTAGATCATTACTACCAGAAGAGTCAAAATTCACATTCGCTAAATTTTGTTCTTTAAAAAGAGTTTTTGAAAAATCATAGTAAGGTAAAATAAATTGGTATCTATCACTATCTTTACCACTTAATGTTTCATAACTTGTTATCCCAGCTGAGAAATTAAAATTTTCACGATACATTAATAAATTTAATGAGGATGTAAGTTGATTTGGATTTGGTCTAATTATTGTTTCTGATAAATTACTTTCAAAGACTTTAAGATAAGTGTCATTTGTAACTAATTCTAAATCAAAATCTATTTGACTGGTTTCAAAATTATCAAGACTTAGATCCAATTTATATTTTGTAAATAGATGAGCGATACTTTTTTTTTTATTTGATAGTTTTGATTTGTATCCATTTGTAAATGCAAAATCAGCTAACAAAGTAGAATTTTGATTTTTCTCTCTGTATTCATTTTGTAGCATAAAAATATTTGTATCAAATATGTTTGGTCTAAAGGTTATATCTTTGTTTGGAGCTAGTACTTTAAAATATGGTAATTGCAAAGAAGAACCAAGCACATTAGACTCATTTAAAACAGGTTTTAACAAGCCAGATTGTCTTTTAACTGTTGGGTCTGGATGAAAAAATTTGGGAAAATATACCACTGGGATATCATATATTTTTAATAACGCATGATTATAAACTAATTGTTTTTTAATTTTATCATGAATAATTTTTTCTGCTTGAACACTCCATGGAGGGCAACCATCTTTTTTTTTACAACTAGTAAATATTCCTTTGCTAATTTGAGTAATTTCATCTTTTCTCGAAGACTTAACCCCAATAAGTCTAGGATCATTTTCTATATTTCCAAATATGCTTTTCTGCATATTTATTGTTGTTTTTCCAGCATCAAAATTTTGATTTTTTAAATTGAAAAAACCACTTTCGAAGAAATATTCATCTGAGTTATTATTAGATGTAAAATTAGTTTTAATCTTAACATTTTTACCTTTTAGTAAAAATTTTTCTTTAGAGTAATTAAATTTATCTAATTCGTAGATGTTAAATTTATCATCTAAAATTTGAGTTTTATTTTTAGATGAAAGCTCAAGTGTATTTTTATTATAAAAAACATTATTTGAATAAAAATTATATCTATCCTGTATTTTAGCCTCTGTGTAACCTTTGCTAAAAATAACTTCTTTATTTTTATCGTATGTTAATTCTTCTGCAAAAATATTAATATCTTCTTTAGAATCATCTACCTTAACTTTTTTTTTTGCAATTAAGATATTTATTTTTTTAAAAAACTGAAATTCGTCTGCTGTTATTACTTTATTTTCGTAAATAGCTTTAGAATTTCCCTTAGTTAATATTTTTTCATCATTTTTGAAATAAGTAATTTTATTAGAAAAAATTATGTAATCATTTAACTCATCTATAATTTTAACATTACCCTTAGCATTAAGAATATTAAGTATTTTATCATAGATAAAGGTATCAGCCTCAATCTCAATTCCATCATCTGAAGTGATTATACCTCTTTTTAAACCGAAAAATTTATTTCCATTTTCTTTAATTTCAATTTCAGTAACATCAAAATTGAATTGTTCTTGTCCCAAAACTGTATTTGTATAAAAAATAAAAATAAAAAAAATTATTACTTTAAATTTATTTATCATTTATATTTTTTAACATTAATATATTTATAAAACTAAGCATCAATAGTGGTAGCCAAATTGCTACTATTATTGCAATACGTTCAGTATTTCCAAGAACATAAAAAAAATTATTTACATAATAGATTAAAACTGCTGAAAATAATCCAATAATGATTTTAAATCCAGTGCTTTTGTAATTCCTTAAATTAAACATTATGATTGATGAAAAAATTACAATTAAAATAAAATAAATTGGATAAGATGAAAGTTTATGAAGATGAACATCTACCTTTACAGTAGAATAACCAAGTAATTTATAATTATTTTTAAGATCTAATAACTCAAGTATAGACAAAGAAGATAAATTTGAAAATAAAGTTTGAATTCTTTCGAAATTAAAATTTGATTTAATTTTTAAGTTTTTTATCTCGGTTGATATATTTTCCTTATAAACTTTCGCATTTTTAATCAACCACTCATTATTTTGAATATTTACTTTGTCACTTTGAATATTTCTTATATTTTTAAAATTTTCATCAAACTCACTGATAAAAGTTTCAACCAAAAAGTTATTTTCAATTTTATTTGAATTAATAATAAGTGTTTTTCCGTCAATTTTGTCTTTTATCCATAAACCGTTATTTGTTATAACTGCTAGATATTTATCATCAGAAGTATAACTTGATTTTAATTCTAAATAAATATTTTTAAGATTTGACGAGAAGTTATACAATAAAACTACAAATAAAACGCCCATTAATAAAGTTGTTAAGCTTAATATCTTTATAATATTTATATTTTTAAGACCTGAATATTTAAAAATATCTAGCTCATTATTATTAATAAAATTAATAAAAAAAAATTGCGTACTAATTAAAAAAATAAAAGGAAGCATTTCAAAAATATGTGAAATTGAGTTAAGAAATGATAGATAAAGTGGAAAGTATGTGTTTACATTTATATCTTTAAAAAAATCTAATTCACTTAATAAGTTTAATATTAAAACTAACGCAAACATTACCAGGAATATATTTAGAAATGATTTGAGAAAACTAACAATAATAAATTTAATATATGTAGACATAATATTATCTAATAATATGTGAGTTTAGTCTATAAATTATTGTACTATAGAAAATAACGATTAAGAAAAATGGAATTAATATTAATTTTATATTATCTAAAAGATTGTTATTGACAAATCTTAAAGAACTTTCTGAAAAAATAATAAGTATTAAACCAAACAAAAAAATTAAAAATTTTAATTTTGAATAATTAGATTTCTCCTTTGAAATCATAACTAAGATCAATGATACTAAAATTAATAAAGGAATATATAATGGAATGATAAATCTTTTATAAAGCTCTCTAAATATATTTGATAAATTTGAAATACTACAATTTTCTACATCAAATTTATTAATTTTTTCATTGTCTGTCTCTTTCAAACTGATGTAACAATTTAAAAGCTCTAAAGTTGAATTTTCCTGAGTTTTCTTATAAGTGATTGTATTTGATTCTAAATTTGACAAATTAAAATCTGACTTAGAAAAACTAAAGCTATCTAGATTATTATTGTTACCTTTTATATTTTGACCATCAAATAAAACAAGAATTTGGGTATTGTTTCGATTTTGAATTTTTCCTCTTTGTGAAAAAGTGATTTCAAAATTAGAAGACCCAGTATTTTTTTTTATAAAAATATTTTTGAGACTACCATCTTGTTTCTTTTCATCTGTATATATAGTAACTCCTTTGATTACATCATTAAATGTTTTGGGAACTATAAAACTTTCCAAAAAATTTACATTAGAGTCTTTAATAATAGATTTTGCTTTATCTTGTGTGAATGGGACTAAAAATGATATAAAAATTATTTGAAAAATCATCAAAGCCAAAGACGCTTTAAAAAAAAAATTTATTACCTGCAATTTTTTTATTCCATGTGTCCAGAAAATTATTAATTCATTATTATTTTCATATTTTGAAATTATGTAAAAAAAGGATAAAAAAATCGCAAAAGGGAAAATTTTACTTATAATTTTTGGAAAGCTTAATATGGTATATTGAAAATATACTTGATAGTTTCTACCATCTTCCACCATTATATCTAAATAATTTACTGCCTGAAAGACCCACACAATTGAACCTATTCCAATTATTGCAACACTAAAAAACTTCAAGCAGTCAAATAGTATTTTTCTGAATAAGATTTTTTTCATTGAATTATGGTATTTTTTACATATATAACATCCATATTCTTTCAAGTGTAATTAAAATTTATGTCCGTACAAATAAATTATAATAGTAAAAAATTAATAAAAAATCCAAATATCATAACATTATTTGTGGATGAAAATTTTAATACATCTTTTTTAAATAGGTATCTTTCGAAGTCAGATAATACCTACATAAGAGATTTATTAAAAAATAAAGATAAAAAAGAAAAAATAATATTTTTTGATGTTAGCTCTAAGAAAAAAATAATTTTAGTTTCTTATAAAAAAAATATCACAACTTCAGAAACAGAAAATTTGGGTGCTAAATTTTATGAAAAAATAAAAAAAATCAGAGAAAATAATTTTGTTATAAATTCAGATACAATTAAAAATTCATCAAAAAAGCTAGTTGGTTATTTTTTGCACGGAATAAAATTGAAGTCGTATACTTTTGAAAAATATAAATCTAAAAAAAATAAAAAAAAAATTATTTTAACTGTAATTGGAAAAAACTTACCATCTAAAACTGATCAAATTAAATTTAAAGCTATCGAGGATGGAACTTTTTTTGCAAGGGATTTAGTATCTGAACCTGGAAACATTTTACACCCTGATGAATATGCAAAAAGATTAAAATTGTTAAAAAAAATTGGTTTAAAAATTAATATTTATGATGAAAAAAAACTAAAAAAAATGGGAATGAATACTTTGTTAGGTGTGGGACAAGGAAGCATAAGGGGATCTTATTTAGTTACAATGGAATGGAATGGGCTAAAAGACAATTCTAAACCTTTAGCTTTTGTTGGCAAAGGTGTTTGCTTTGATACTGGTGGTATATCCCTCAAACCTGCAAAATTTATGGAGGATATGACATATGATATGGCTGGATCAGCTACTGTAGTTGGGTTAATGAAAAACTTAGCTTTGAGAAAAGCAAAAGTTAATGCAGTAGGTGTTGTTGGACTGGTTGAAAATATGCCTGGTGGAAATGCTCAAAGACCAGGAGATATTGTAAAATCTTATAGCGGAAAAACAGTTGAAATTTTAAATACTGATGCAGAGGGTAGGTTAGTATTAGCAGATGCACTTACATATACAGAGGAGAAATATAAACCAAAAATTATTGTCGATTTAGCCACTTTAACTGGAGCCATCATAGTTTCTTTAGGATCAGAATATGCTGGTTTATTTTCAAATGACAATAAATTATCAAAACAATTAATTGATTCTGGTGAGCAAACAGAAGAAAAAGTTTGGAGAATGCCTTTAAATAAAAATTATGACAAACTGATTGACTCAAAAATTGCGGATATGCAGAATATTAATTATGTTGGGGGTGCTGGTTCAACTACTGCAGCACAATTTTTACAAAGATTTATTTTAAACAAAACTCCTTGGGCGCATTTAGATATTGCTGGTATGGCTTTTTCTAAGTATGGGGGCGCTCTTAACTCAGGTGGTGCAACAGGGTATGGAGTAAGATTATTAAATAAACTAATAGAAGATAATTATGAGTAATTTAGAACAAACTTTATCAATTATAAAACCAGACGCAGTTGAAAGAAATCTTGAAAATGAAATTAAAGGAATATTTAAAAATAATGGTTTTTCAATATTGAAGGAAAAAAAAATACAAATCGAAAAATTTGAAGCTGAAAAATTTTATAAAGTTCATGAAACTAAGCCTTTTTTTAGTGATTTATGTGCATATCTGTCATCAGGACCTATTGTTGTAATGATTCTTGAAAAAGATAATGCAGTTATTGGAAATAGAGAGTTGATGGGAGCTACAAACCCTAAAGAAGCTAAAGAGGGCACTATTCGAAAAAAATATGGTATATCAATAGATAAAAATTCAGTACATGGCTCTGATAGTGTTGAGAACGCAAAAATTGAAATAGATTTCTTTTTTAAAGATTAAATACTTTCCTGATTGCTTTTGGATAAAGTTTGTGCTCTTGAGCCAAAATTTTTTTTGCTAAAGATTTAGCTGTATCACGTTTGCTAATTTTAATTTTTTTTTGAAGAATAATTTTTCCAGAGTCTAATTTAGAGTTAACAAAATGCACTGTGCAACCGGAGTATTTTTCACCATTGGATATTGCTCTTTGGTGAGTATTTAAACCTTTATACTTAGGTAAAAGAGATGGATGAATATTTAATATTTTCCCATCAAAGTTTCTTATAAATTTTTTTGATAGTATTTTCATAAATCCTGCAAGACAAATAAATTTGATATTCTTGTTTTTAATTTCAGAAATCATTTTTTTTTCAGCAATTATCTTATTTTTATAATTAAAAACTTTGTTTGAAATTTTATAAATTTTCCCAAATTTTAACCCTTTAGCTTTTGAATTATCAGAAATAATTAAATTTATTGATATTGGTGAATTTTTTTTTTTCGAGAATTGAATTAGTGATTTTAGGTTGGTTCCTGTTCCAGAAATAAATACTGCACATTTTATTTTTTTAGGACCAGTTGATTGAGCCACTTAATTTTACCTTATTATTACCTTTAGAAATTTTACCTATTACATATGGTTCAAACTTTTTCGAAAAATATTTTTTGACTTTTTCTAAATTTTTAGGATTTATTATTATACAAAATCCAACACCACAATTAAATGTTCTAAGCATTTCCTTATCTGATATCTCATTATTTTTTAACCATTTAAAAATCTTTAAAGTTTTTATTTGATTTAAATTGATATCTGCAACAAAGTTATTGGGAATTACTCTTTTGATATTATCTAATAAACCTCCACCTGTTATATTTGCACAACCATTAATTAGATTTCTTTCACATAATTTTAAAATTTCATGAACATATATTTGAGTTGGTTTTAAAAATTCATATTTTAAAAATTTATTTTTTCTGATGTTAATTTTTTTTTGATTTATAAGATATCTTACCAATGAAAAACCATTTGAATGCAAACCACTTGATGGTATAGCCAATACAAGATTATTTTCTTTTATTTTATTTTTATTTAAAATTCTATTTTTATCAACTACACCCACTGCAAAACCTGCAATATCAAATTTATCTTTTTCATATGTCCCAGGCATTTCAGCTGTCTCACCTCCAACCAATTCGCAACCTGACAATCTACAACCCTTAATTATGCCTTTGATTATCGATTTCATTTTTTTTAAGTCAATTTTATTTATCGAAATATAGTCTAGAAACAAAAGGGGTCTCGCACCTTGTACTATTAAATCGTTGACACTCATTGCAACTAAATCTACACCAATTGTATCGTACTTATTTAGCGTGTTTGCTATCTCTATTTTAGTACCAACACCATCTGTACATGCTACAATTTTTGGTTGGTTAATTCCATTAGGAATACTTGTTATAGACCCAAATCCACCAATATTTGAAAACTTTTTTTTGCCTTTTTTCTTTGGTGAAACATTAGAAATGAAGTTAACAAATTTTTCAGCGGCATTGATATTTACACCACTTTTTTTATAGGTAAATTTTTTTTTATTCATTAAAAAGGTCTATGAAACATATTTATCAAAATATAAAATTAAGAAAGTTATATATTTTTTTTTTATTTTCCGCTGTATTTAATATTTTTTTTTCCACAGGAATTAGTGCTGCTAAGACATTTTCTATTAATGATGTTGAGTTATCTACCCCTTTCAAGATAAATTTTGATAAAGACAAAATAATAGACGAAGGCTTTATTCAAGCTTTTAATCAGCTAATTTTATCTACTGTTCAATCTAAAGATTATCAGAAACTAAAAAAAATAAAACTCAATCAAATTAAAAGCATGATTGACACATTTTCAATTAAAGAGGAAAAATTTGTTAATGAAATTTATTATATAAAACTTAATGTATCATTTAATAAAAAAATTGTCTTCGATTTATATGAAAATGAAAATATTTTTCCATCCTTACCAGTAAAAAAAGATATTGTTTTCATACCGATAATTGTTGATCAAAATAAAAATCAAGTAAAAATGTTTTCGGATAATACTATATATAATCTTTGGAATTCTAATGTAAAAAATTATGACCTTTTGAATTATATTTTACCTACAGAAGATCTTGAAGATATAAACTTAGTTAAAAAAAATATTGAAAACTTAGAAAATTTCAAATTTTTAGAAGTAGTAAAAAAATATAATCTTAAAAATTATATCATTTCCATATTTTTTATAGGTTCTGATCAAATTAGGCTTTTAAATAAAATTAATTTTGATAACAAAAAAACTTTAAAAAATAATCTACTTAAAAATATTGATTTTAATAATATTAATGAAGTTAACAAATTAATAGAAATTTTAAAAATTTCATTTGAAGATTATTGGAAGTCCCAAAACGAGATAAACACGTCTGTTAAATTACCTTTAACAATATCTGTGAAAAACAGTAATAATATTAAAATCAATGAATTTGAGAAAAAGCTTTCTAATTTAGACTTAATTTATAATTTTTATATTTATAAATTTGATAACAAAAATAATATTTATAAAATAATTTTTAATGGAACACCCAACAAGTTTATTGAAGTAATGAAAAATATTAATTATGAATTTGAGTTAATTAATAAAATATGGGTTATGAAGTGAAAAATTTAAATCAACAAATTCTTAAATTTAATTATGAGCAGAACTTTAAACATCAGGATTTTTATGTTTCTAAAAGTAATGTATATTCATTTAAACTTTTAAATAGTTGGCCTAAATGGGAAAAAAATTTTGTTAATTTAATTGGTGAAAGTTTCTCTGGAAAATCTCATTTGGTAAACATATTTTTACAAAATTTTAAAGGAATTAAAATTTCAGCTAACAATATTACAAACAATTTTTTACATGAAATCAAAATATATGAGAATATTGTCATTGAAGATCTTTTGGAAAACATAGATGAAAATTTATTGTTTACACTAATTAATACTATAGAACAGGATAATAAATATCTTATAGTCACTTCTACTAGACCTATTGTAGAGTTTAAATTTAAACTTCTTGATTTAAATTCAAGAATGAAGAATTTTCTTTTATCAACAATAGAAAAACCTGAAGATGACTTAATGTATGCATTGATATTGAAAAATTTATCTGATCGTCAAATTTCGATTGATAAAAAGTTAATTGACTTTATTATTAAAAGAATAAGTAGATCTTATAGCAAAATATCTCATTTCATATATAAAATCGACGAAATTAGTTTAAAAAGAAAAAAGCCAATCGACTTTAAAATTATAAAAGAGGCTTTAGGAGAGTAATTGAATAAATACAGAACACATAGATGTAACGAGCTAAGAAAAAGTGATGTAAATAAAAATGTCTATCTTTCTGGATGGATAAATAAAAAAAGAGATCACGGAAATTTATTATTTATTGATCTTAGAGATAATTATGGGATTACTCAGTGTATAATTGACAAAGAAAATAAAAATTTCTCAGGATTAGAGAAGACACAACTAGAGACTGTTATAAAGGTTAGTGGTAAAGTTGTAAATCGTTCAGATGAGACCATAAATGCTGAGATTGAGACTGGAGAAATTGAGGTTATAATATCAGAATATGAGACATTGGGGATCTGTAAAGAATTACCAATGCCTGTTTTTAGTGACCAAGAATATTCAGAAGAAATAAGATTAAAGTATAGATTTTTAGATCTAAGAAGAAAAAAAATTCATGAGAATATTGTTTTAAGATCTAAAGTTATTTCTTTCATTAGAAATGAGATGGCAAAGTTAGGCTTTTTAGAATTTCAGACTCCAATTTTAACTTCTTCTAGCCCTGAAGGCGCAAGGGATTTTCTTGTACCAAGTCGTTTAAATCCAGGAAAATTTTATGCTTTACCACAAGCCCCGCAACAATTTAAACAATTAATTATGGTATCAGGTTTTGATAAATATTTTCAAATAGCTCCTTGCTTTAGGGATGAAGATGCTAGAGCTGATAGAAGTCCTGGAGAATTTTACCAGCTTGATTTAGAAATGTCATTCGTTGAGCAAGAGGATATATTTAATGTTGTAGAAAAACTGCTAGTCAACACCTTTAAAAATTTTTCTAATAAAAAATTAATGCATAATGTTTTTCCAAAGATTCCGTATACTGAAGCAATGCTTAAGTATGGAAGTGATAAACCTGATTTGAGAAATCCTCTAATTATAAAAGATATTACAGAAATATTTTATAGAGCAGATGTTTCTTTTGATATTTTTAAAAAATTAGTAAAATCTGGATCCAAAGTCAGATCTATTACTACCAAAAATACAAAAGATAAACCTAGAAGTTTTTTTGATAATATAGATAAATGGGCTAAAGACCAAGGCGCCTCCGGATTAGCATACTTTACTTTTGAAAAAGATAATAAAATTTCGGCTAAAGGACCTGTTGGTAAATTTTTTTCAGAAGAGGCGCTTTTAGAAATAATGAAAATTACCAAATCTGAGGTAGGAGACAGTATTTTTCTAGCATGCGGAAAGCAAACTGAAATAGAAAAAATAACAGCATTAGCAAGAGATAAGATTGCGAAAGATTTAGATTTAATTGATGATGATATTTTTGCTTTCTGCTGGATAATTGATTATCCAATGTTTGAAAAAGATGAATTAACAAATAAGATTAAATTTAGTCATAACCCATTTTCTATGCCACAAGGTGAATTAAAAGACAAAGATTTCAATAATCCTCTCGATATTCTTGCTTACCAATATGATATAGTTTGCAATGGTATAGAGTTATCTTCTGGTGCAATAAGAAATCATAAACCTGATCTTATGTATAAACTCTTTTCAATTGCAGGTTATAAAAAATCAGAGGTGGATGAAAAGTTCAGTGGGATGATTAATGCATTAAGTTATGGCGCACCACCACATGGTGGAATTGCCCCTGGTATAGATAGGATTGTAATGCTTTTAGCCAATGAAAAAAATATAAGGGAAGTTACAATGTTTCCAATGAACCAAAATGCTCAAGATTTAATGATGAATGCACCCTCAGAGATTAATCAAGAGCAATTAAAAGAATTAAATATCACAATAAAAACTAAAAATTAAAAGTTATTTTTTTCCTTTTAGGCTAATCTTAATGTCAGACATATCTACAAGATTTTTTTTATAATTATTTCTTACAAAACCTTTACTGGTAATATCTTTAACAATTTTCAGTAGTTGATTTTGACCCTCTGAGTTTTGATCATCTAAAATACTTGTGTCGTTCCCACCAATTGAAGGTGTGTGAGCAAGATCTTCTCTATTTTGATAGGAAATTGCTAGTTCTCTAAAAATATAATCTAAAATAGACGTTGCACTTAAAATTCTATCATTTCCTAAAACTTTACCTGATGGCTCAAATTTTGTTCCAACAAATGCACTAATAAACTCATCTAAAGGCACCCCGTATTGAAGCCCAAGTGATACTGCAATTGCAAAATTATTCATTAGAGCTTTAACTAGTTCACCTTCTTTGCTTGTATCGATAAAAATTTCTCCAATTTTTCCATCTTCGTATTCGCCAGTGTGTAAATAGACCTTGTGATCCCCTATTGTAGCCTTCTGGATGTAACCTTTTCTCCTATCAGGCATACCGAATCTTTTTCCACCTCTTTCTGATACTTTATTTAGATTTGTTACTACGTTTTCTTTATTAATTGGATTTAAGCTCTCTGTATTCTTTAATATTTCAACATTTTTGTTATTCGTAATTTTATTATTTTTGGGGTCAAGGCTTTTAGTTTTTCTGTTATCCAATTTCACATCTAAGACTTCGAATTTTCCATCTTCTCTTTTTTCTAAATTTCTCAATTCTTCCTCATTGATATCATCTAAGTAATGATTAACTTTGAATGTACACGTATAATAAGTTTCTATTAGATATTTAGACATTTAACCTCGATTTAAAATTAATTTGAAAAATGAATCAATTTATTTATATACTTATTCACATTTTAGTCTAATTTAAATTTTACAATTTTTAATTGAAAAAATAAAAAAATAATAATGTTGACACTTTTAAAAAAAATTTTCATTTGGTGGAATCAAGACACATTTGGAACAAGATTAAAAACTATTTTTTTTGGAAAACTTGTTGGATCGGATGAGTTAGGGAACAAATACTATCAAAGTAAAAAAGGTAGAAGATGGGTAATATATGCTGATACAATTGATGCATCAAAAATTCCTGTTGAGTGGTATTCATGGATACATTTTACACCTAATAAAATAGAGAAAAAACATATTCTTGAAAAATATGATTGGCAAAAACCTCATCAATCTAATTTGACAGGTACTGATCGAGCATACTATCCCAACAAAAATAAAGATGGAGTTAAAAAAAAATATAAAAGCTGGAAAGAATAGTTTTAAATTAAACTTAATAATTTTTGTTTATTTTTCATTATTTTCTGTTGCATTTTCACAAAGCAATTTGATAGGCTCTTATACTGACATAAAAATTTTGGATAAAATAAGCTCCAAAAACACACTTTTAAAATTAAAAAATGGAGATTTAGCTTCATTTAAAGATCTATCTATAAAAAGTTTAAAATGTAAAAATTCTGAATTTGACGATAACCCAGAAATTACTGCTTATCTGCAAGTTATTGATCTTAAAAATTCTAATAATGATGAAGTTTTTATTTTTAATGGATGGATGTTTTCATCAAGTCCATCGATAACTCCTTTTGACCACCCAGTTTATGATATTTGGCTAGTCAGCTGTTATTAAACAATTTTTCTTTATCTATCCAGCCTACATTGAAGTCAGACTCTATAAATTTTTTGTGATTTAATAGTTTTTTATGTAAAGGGATTGTTGTTGTGATTCCTTCAATTACAAATTCATCTAAGGATCTATTCATTCTTTGAATAGCTTCAGATCTATTTCGACCATGACAAATTAACTTACAAATCATACTATCATAATAGGGTGTCACTTTATAGCCTTGGTATATCGCTCCATCCACTCTAGTCCTAAAACCTGAGGGTTGATGACACATACCAATAGTTCCAGGTGAAGGTTGAAAGTTTTTACTAGCGTCTTCAGCATTAATTCTACATTCAATTGCATGACCTCTTGGATTAATATCACTTTGTTCTAATGCAGTTTCGTCTGAAAAAGCTATCCAAATTTGCTCTTTAATTATATCAATTCCTGTTACCATTTCTGTTACTGGATGTTCTACTTGAACCCGAGTATTCATTTCTAGAAAATAGAATTTACCATCCTCATATATAAATTCGACTGTCCCTGCACCCATATAACCAATTTTTTTAACCATATTTACTGTTTTTTCAAAAAGATTTTTTCTAATTTCGTTGTTTAAAACTGGACTAGGTGTTTCTTCTATCAGTTTTTGATGTCTTCTTTGGACTGAACAATCTCTTTCATGAAGATGCACAACTCGGTTCTTACCAGCCAAAATCTGTACCTCAATATGCCTAGGGTTTTGAAAAAATTTTTCAATATAAACCTCGTCGTTTCCAAAATATTTTTTTGCTTCTGATTTAGCAGTTGAGAATAATGTTTCAAATTCCTCTTCTTTGTATACGATTTTCATACCTTTTCCACCACCCCCACCTGAGGCTTTGATTAAAATAGGGAAACCAATTTTTTTGCAAAGTTCCTTACCTTGAAATAAATCTTTCACACCACCCTCAGAACCCTCTATGATTGGTAATCCATTTTCTTTCGCAATTCTTTTTGCTTGAATTTTATCTCCCATCATTGCAATTAACTTCGAAGAAGCTCCAATAAACTTAATTTTATTTTTCTCTAATATTTTTGCAAAATTTGCATTTTCAGAGAGAAAACCATAACCAGGATGAACAGCTTCAGCATTAGTTAGTTCTATTGCTGACATCAATGCAGGAATATTTAAGTAACTGTTTTGTGGTTGATGAGATCCTATGCAAACACTTTCATCAGCAAGTCTGACATGCATGCTGTCACGATCAACATCTGAATGAACAGCAACAGTTGATATTCCCCATTCTTTACAAGCTCTAATAATTCGAACTGCAATTTCCCCACGGTTAGCAATTAAAATTTTTTTAAACATTATCTATTGTAGAATGATAAGAGTTTGACCAAATTCAACAGGTTGGCCATCATTGACACATACTTCTTTCACGACTCCATCAGACGAGGAGGGCACATGATTCATTGTCTTCATAGCCTCAACAATCATTATAGTATCACCTTTTTTAATTTTTTTACCTACTTCAATAAATTTTTTTGCGCCTGGCTCAGGTGCATGATAAGCAGTGCCTATTATTGGAGATGTAACCTCAATACCTTTTTTTTTATTTTGGTTATTTTCAGATATACTTTCATTTATTGGGGAGCTTAATGAAACGCTTGGAGATTGATTGATTTTAGATATGCTGGTTTTTGAAACTCTAATTTTTGTATCTTTCTCAGTAATTTCAATTTCACTAAGATTGAATTCTTCAAGGTAATCGTTTAATTCTTTTATAATTTTTTTATCTATTTTCATTTTCTAAGATCTTTTGTATAGAAATTATGGCTAAAATATAACCATCGGTACCTAAACCAAAAATACCACCAGTTGCGATATCACTTATTAAAGATTTTTGTCTAAACTCCTCTCTTTGATAAATATTTGAAATATGTAATTCAATTATTGGTTTTCTGAATATACTAAGAGCATCTCTAATAGCTACAGATGTGTGTGTAAAACCAGCAGCATTGATAATCATTCCTTGATATTCTTTTCTAGCTTCTTGAATAATATTTACAATTTCACCCTCTAAATTTGATTGAATAAAGTTTATTTCTAATCCAATTTCTTTTGATTTTTTCAAGCAATTATTTTTTAATACATCAAACGTATCTGATCCATATTGTGATTGTTCTCTTTCACCTAATAGATTAAGATTTGGACCATTGATAATAATTATTTTATTAGTCATTCTGCACTTATATACGATGAAAAAAATAAAAATTAAAGTAAATGGTAAAGTTAAAACGGTTTTGAATAACTCTAAATTGTCCGATCTTCTAAATAAACTTAATATACCTATAAAAAAAGTAGCCATTGAATTAAATCGAGAAATTGTGGATAAAAAAAAAACCAGTAATATAAAATTGAAAAAAGATGACAAAATAGAAATAGTCCATTTTATTGGAGGGGGATAATTTGAAAAAAGACAAGTTAATAATTGCAAAAAAAAAATTTGATTCAAGATTGATAGTCGGAACTGGAAAATACAAGAGCATGTCTGAGTGTGCTAACGCTATCAAACTTTCCGGCGCAGAAATTGTGACGGTTGCTGTAAGACGGGTAAATATCTCAAATAAAAATAAACCACTTTTAATGGATTATATTGATCCTAAAAAAATTACATACCTTCCAAATACAGCTGGTTGTTTCAATTCAAAAGATGCTCTAAGAACTCTTAGATTAGCAAGAAATATTGGTGGATGGAAATTGGTCAAGCTTGAAGTTTTAGGAGATAAAACAAATTTATTTCCTGACATGATAGAAACCTTAAAAACAACTGAGGTACTTGCTAAAGAGGGATTTAGGGTAATGGTTTATTGTAACGATGATCCTTTAATGGCAAAACGTTTGGAAAATTCAGGAGCAGATGCGATTATGCCTTTAGCTGCTCCAATCGGCTCTGGTTTAGGTATATTAAATAAAATTAATATTCAAATCATTAGAAAACAAACTAAACTTCCTCTCATAATTGATGCAGGCTTAGGTCAAGCTTCAGATGCAACAATTGCAATGGAGCTTGGTTGTGATGGTGTTTTAGTAAATACAGCAATAGCTAAAGCAAAAAAACCATTTGAAATGGCTTTAGCTTTTAAAAATGCTGTAGTTGCCGGAAGACAATCTTACAATTCAGGTAGAATAGGTAAAACTTTAATGGGAAATCCATCATCTCCGATCAAAGGTATCATTTAGTTTTTTTATAAAATTTTTTTTTTTTATAAGTTTTTTTATAAGTTTTTTTTTCTCTATCTTGTGTTACTTTACTTTCTTTTTTTTCCATCTCTAAATTTTTTAATTTTTCGAAGTATTCAACTAATTCTACTGTTTTTTTGGACTTATTTTGAAAATTAATTATATATTCAGGAATGATTAAAGAATTATCACTAATTATATCTAGCTTCATTTTATTTTTTTTCTCAAAATAAGTTAAATCATTTACGAAGTTTTCTTTTAAAAAATCAGAAATTTTCTTACATACCTTTAATTCTACAAATTTTGCTTTATTTAAAACTGCTTTTAGTTCAACGATTTTAAGCAGTTTCTGTGCAAAAGACTCGTCTGTTAAAGTAACTTTCCATTTAATGGCACTTTCTCTTAATCTTTGTCTGGACATTTCCAAAAGACCAAAGTTACTTATTCTACCTATTTGTATTCTAGCTCTATCTGATCTACATTTTTCTTTAAGTTTTTTCTCAACCAACCTCCTGTTTCCGTAACTAAGCATGTCAATAAAATCTATTATAATTAAACCAGATAAATCTCTTATTTTAATTTGCCTTGCAATTTCTTCTGCTGCTTCGATATTTGTATCTAATGCTGTGCTCTCAACATTTTTTCCTTTTATTGAGCTACCTGAGTTAATGTCTATAGATATCAATGCCTCTGTAGGATTAACAACTAAGTAACCTCCTGATTTAAGTTTAATTTCAGATTCAAAAATTTGATTTAGTTTTTGTTCAATTTTTTCTTCAATAAATAAAGGCACTTTACCTCTATATTTTTTTACTTTTTTAACACTGGATGGCATCATTGTTTTCATAAATGATTGCGCCTTTTTATAACCATCTGTTCCTTCTACAATTATATTTTGAGTATTATCGTCAAACATATCTCTTAAGGTTCTTTTAATAATTTCGCTTTCTTGATGAATTAGTGATGGAGCAATAGAATTAATTGCGTTATCTTTTATTTGACCCCATGTTTTTTTAAGAGTTGTTAAGTCATTATTAATTTCGTTTTTAGTTTTATTACTTCCAGCCGTTCTCACTATTAGCCCCATCTCTTTTGGAATTTCAATTTCGTTTAGGATCGTTCTTATTTTTTTTCTGTCAGCAGCATTAAATATCTTTCTTGAAATCCCTCCACCTTTAGGTGTATTTGGCATTAATACTATATATTTTCCTGCAATAGAAATGAAGGTGCTTAGAGCGGCCCCTTTCTGACCTCTTTCATCTTTGATCACTTGAACAAGTATAACCTGATTTGGTTTTATAACTTCCTGAATTTTATATCTTTTGAATTTAAACTTATTTTCTTGTTTTTGAGCTTTTTCCTCTTCGGTATTTCTCTTCTCGTCTACAATTTCTTTATCTACTATCTGATTTTCTAATTCTTTATCAATAGGATCATCTATTTCTAATTTTCCTTTTGCAATATTTTCCTCTTCTTTAGCCTCAACTTGTTTTGAGAGTTCTTCTCGTGCTTTTTCCTCTTCCTCTTTAATTTTATCTAAATCTGCTTTTGGTATTTGATAATAATCTGATTGAATATCATTAAAAGATAGAAAGCCATGCCTTTCTCTTCCAAAGTCAACAAAAGCTGCTTGAAGAGATGGTTCAATTCTACTTACTTTACCTAAATAAATATTATTTTTTATTAAGTTATTTTTTAAACCTTCATATTCGTAATCTTCAATATTTTCGCCAGATTTAAGAACAACTCTAGTTTCATTTGGATGCGATGCATCGATATATAAATTTTTCTCCATAATAATTTAATTGTTGATTTCATTAATTTTTCAAAGTTTAAATAAATTTTGTTTATCACTTGTGCCTTATCTTTAACAAATTCCAAGATATAATGATATTAAAATGCATAAAATTTTAAAAAATATTTTTATAATTTCAACATCCATAGTTATTTTGACTGGGGTTTTAATAGTTAGTGTTTTGTGGACCTATTCGAATGATATTCCAGATTATAAATTTTTAAAAAATTATAAACCACCAGTTTCAAGCAAGGTTTATTCAGGAGAAGGAGAACTGGTTGCAGATTTTTCAAAGGAAAAAAGAGTATTTGTGCCTTATAACTCAATCCCAAAAAATGTAATTAATGCTTTTTTATCTGCAGAGGATAAGAATTTTTTTTCACATCCCGGTGTAGATGCTAAAGGTGTATTGAGAGCAGTAATTAACAATATATCTAATATTATTTCGTCTAAACGATTAGAGGGTGCTTCAACAATAACTCAGCAAGTTGCCAAAAATTTTTTACTAACAAATGAAGTTAGTATTAATAGAAAAATTAAAGAAGCAATTTTGGCATTTAGGATTGAAAGAGCACTCACTAAAGAAAGAATATTAGAATTGTATTTAAATCAAATTTATTTAGGAAGTGGAGCATATGGTGTGGCAGCTGCTAGTTTAGAATATTTTGATAAATCAATTAGAGATTTAAATTACTCAGAAGCTGCATTACTTGCAGCATTACCTAAAGCTCCCAGTAAGTATAATCCATACAGAGACCTAGAACTTGCCAAGTTTAGAAGAAATCTGGTTTTAAAAAATTTATTTGATAACAATTATATAAACTATGAATGGTATAATAGATTAAAAATTCAAGAAATTATATTAAGAAAAAACCAGAAAATTTATTTGGAAGACGCCCAATATTTTATTGAGGACGTTAGAAAAAATGTAATTGAAAATTTTACTTACGATAAAGTATATAAACAAGGCTTAAATATAAATACGCCAATCAATTTAGATTTACAAAAAATTGCAACAATTTCACTTAGAGACGGACTAATTTCATACGATCAAAGAAAAGGTTGGCGAGGACCATTAACTAATAAAATTTATAGTAGCAACTGGAATAAAGACTTAAAAAAATTTAGTTTAGAAAAAACAATTGGATGGTCATTGGCAATAATAAAAAGGATAAATAAATTTTCTGCAGAAATTCAGACTGAAGATAAAATTGAAGGGGTTATTGAATATAAAGATATTTCTTGGACGAAAAAAGAATTTAAAGATTTATTAAAGCCAGGGGATATTATATATGTGAAAAAAATAAAAGATAAAAAATTTAGTTTAAAACAATTACCTAAAATTAATGGGGGTATTGTTATAATGGACCCCTACACAGGGAGAGTTTTGGCACTTAGTGGTGGATTTAGTTTTAAAAAAAGTGAATTCAATAGAGTGTCTCAAGCTAAGAGACAACCAGGTTCCGCCTTCAAACCATTTATTTATGCATTAGCATTAGAAAATAATTATACTCCAACAACATTGGTTTTAGATGCACCTTTAGTTCTAGATCAAGGAGATGATTTAAAGTTGTGGAAACCTGAAAATTATGGAAAAAAATTTTATGGTCCATCTACGCTACGAACTGGATTAGAAAAATCAAGAAATTTAATGACGGTTAGAATTGCTCAAAATCTTGGTATAGAAAAAATTATAAATTTTGCAAAAGATCTCAAAATTTATGAAAATCCTCATGAATTATTGTCTATCTCACTAGGTTCAGCTGAAACAACACTGTTAAATCTAACATCAGCATATTCAGCTTTTATTAATGGAGGAAAACTTGTTGAGCCAATATTGATAGATAGAATTCAGGATAGTGAAGGTAACACTATATACAATAATGATATTCGAAAGTGTATAGATTGTGATAAAATTTCTTATTTGAGTAACGATTATCCAAAAATTAAAAGTAACTATAAACAAATTTTTTCAACAGCAACTGCATATCAAATGACCTCAATACTTGAGGGTGTAGTACAGCGGGGTACAGGAAAAAAACTCAAAGATTTGAAATTAAATATTGCAGGTAAAACTGGTACAACAAATAAAAACACAGATACTTGGTTTATCGGCTTTACATCAAACTTGTTAGTAGGTGTTTATGTCGGAGCAGATGACCCTACACCTCTTGGAAAATTTGAGACTGGGTCTAAAACTGCGCTTCCAATTTTTAAAGATTTTATTAAAAAAGCAGTAAAAAAGTCTGATTCAAGACCATTTAAAGCTGCAGAAAATACAGTGATGATGGTAGTAGATCCAAAAACTGGCCAAAAAGCAAAATTCTCCTCCGAAAATATGATTATAGAGGTATTTAAAAAGGAAAATGTTAATAATGGAAAAGTTATTTACTCAAATACAGATAGATTAGATAGAGATAATATATTAAAGTTTTATTAATGGAAAATAGCTTTCACAATTACAAAGAAGAAATAGATAAAATTAATAATAGAATCAAGGAGTATCTTTGAAAGTAATAATATTTATTCAAAACTTCAGTCTTTAAATTTAAAAATGTTAGAAGCCAATTTTTGGCAAGACAAAAATAATTCCCAAAAAGTAGTTAAAGAAAAAAAATTCTTTGAAGATTTAATAAATTCTTTGAATTCCTCAATTGAGAAATTAAATGATTTTAAAGAGTTAAATGAATTAGCGATAGAGGAAAATGATATAGCTGTCCAAAAAGAAGTAATACAAAATATTAAACAACTCAGTTCTAAAATTAAAAAAAGTGAAATCAAATGTTTTCTATCAAACGAAGCAGATCCATTAAATTGTTATATTGAAATACATGCTGGTGCTGGAGGTACAGAAAGTCAAGATTGGGCAGACATGTTAAGACGAATGTATTTAAAATGGTCAGATAAAAAAAACTTCAAATCGCATTTAATAAGTGAACATAGAGGAGATGAAGCAGGAATAAAATCAGCTACTATTAAAATTGAAGGTGATTATGTTTTTGGTTGGTTGAAAAAAGAATCTGGTATTCATCGTTTAGTAAGAATATCACCTTTTGACTCTGGTGCTAGAAGACATACAAGTTTTGCAAGTGTTTGGATTTATCCAGTAGTTGATGAAAATAATAATATAGAAATTTTAGAAAAAGATTTGAGAATAGATACTTATCGATCTAGTGGGGCAGGTGGACAACATGTAAACACCACTGATAGCGCAGTTAGGATAACACATATACCTTCAAAAATAGTTGTACAGTGTCAAAATGAGCGATCTCAACATAAAAACAAAGAGACATGTATGAATATGTTAAAAGCTAGATTATATGATTATGAAATTAAAAAAAAAGAGGAAGAAAATCAGAACACTGAAAACTTAAAATCTGAAATCGGCTGGGGTTATCAAATAAGATCATATGTTTTACAACCTTATAGATTAGTCAAAGACAATAGAACAAATTTTGAAAGCTCAAACCCAGAAAAAATTTTAGATGGTGACATAGATGATTTTTTAGAACAATCACTTTATAAAATTAAATGAAAAAGAGTTTTTTAAAGTACTTTGCAATAATTATAACTCTATTTCTCTTACCAATAATTTTCTTGAGTACGATTGGATTAGAAACAAATATTTTTAATGAGCAGATAAAAAATATAGTCAAAAAGAATAATACAAATTTAAATTTGGATCTAAAAAAAATGAAATTAAAATTAGATCCTATCAAATTGAAATTTAATGCTAAAACAGTTGGAGCTAAGATTTATTATTTTAAAACACCTCTTGAACTAGAATACATAAAAACTGAAGTTTCTCTTTCCTCAATAATCAAAAATAAATTTGTCTCATCAAATCTTGAAATAGTATCAAGAACACTAGCACTTAATGACCTCATAAAATTTGTGAGGGCAGCTTATCAGGGACCAGAATTATTTATCCTAGAAAAAATTGTTAAAAAAGGTCATGTTATTTTTGATTTAAAAATTAATTATGATGAAAACGGTAAAATAAAAGATGACTATGAAATAAAGGGATCAATTAAAGATGGAAAAATTCAATTATTCAATAATTATTCTTTCGAAAAAATTAATTTTAAATTCGATATAAACCAAGAGTTATTTAAATTCCAAAACTTAAAGTTTACGACAAATGAAATAAATTTTTTTTCAAAAAAGGTAAATATTAAGCATGATAAAGATATCTTTTATGTGGATGGAATTATTGAAAATAAACAATCTAATTTATCTGAAAACTTTTTAAAAATAATTAATATAAATTTAAAAAATTTAAATTTTGAAAATTCTATTTTCAGCTCAAATAATAATTTTAAATTTGAAATAAATAAAAAATTTAAACTAAATAATATATTTATTAAATCCGATATAAATTTAAATCAAATTAAATATAAAAAAGAAAGTTATTTTTCAGATTATTTCCCAAAAGTAAATGATGAAATTTTTTTAAAAAATCATCAATTAAAACTAGAGTACAATAAAAAATTATTATCTATAAGTGGTGAAGGTGAAATAAAATTAGAGGAAAATTATAATAAAATTGATTATGTATTTAAAAAAAATGACCAAAATTTTAACATCCAATCAAATTTGATTTTAGATAGTATTAATTTTAAAAAACAAGACTTTTTAAAAACCTTTTTTCCTTCGAAGAGTGAGTATATTAATTTTAAAAATCAAAATTTAATTATTAAATATAATGGTAAAGAATTCTCACTATTAGGTGTCGGTGAAATAAAAGTTGACAATGAATTTGAAAATATAAAATATCAGATATTAACAAATGACAAAAATATTAATTTCGATTTAGATTTAAATTTAGATAAAACAAATTTTGAATTAAATTTTTTAAATTATAAGAATAAAAATAAAAAAAATACTAAATTAAAAATCGAAGGTCATTATGAAGTAGGTAAAAGTTTATCTATAAATAATTTTGCTATTTTAGAGGACAATAATAAAATAAAATTAAATAATCTAATCTTTAATAAAAATAATTTAATTAAGAGTGTTGACTATGTTGAATTTGATTATCTAGATATTGAAAATAAGTTAAATAAGTATTTAATAAAGAGAATAGAAAAAAATAAATATAATCTAAATGGCTTAAGTTTTAATTCTAATACCTTAATTAAAGGTCTTTTAAAAAGTAATAAAAAAAAAAGAAATAATATCTTACTAAATAATATCGTTTTAAATATAAATTTAGAAGAAGTTTTTTTAGATAAAATTAATTATATTTCAGACGTCAAAGGAAATTTATTTATTGAGAATAATAATATTATAGATGCAAACCTATCAGCATTTTTTAGTAATAATCAAAATATTTCATTTACGATTAATACTGATGTGGATAATAATAAAATTACTACACTATACTCCTCTAGGGCCAAACCATTAGTAAAAAGATATAAATTTATTAAAGGATTTGAAGAGGGATCTCTTGATTTCTATTCATCCAAAAGAAATAATATTTCTAAATCAACACTAAAGTTATATGATTTTAAACTTAAGGAATTACCTGTTTTAACAAAAATACTCACTCTTGCCTCTCTTCAGGGTATTGCAGATATTTTATCTGGAGAAGGAATAAGATTTGATGAATTTGAGATGAATTTCAAAAATGAAGGTAGTTTAATGACGATTGATGAGATTTATGCAATTGGTCCAGCGATTTCTGTATTAATGAATGGGTATGTAGAGGAAAATAAGCTTATTAGTTTAAGAGGAACACTTGTTCCAGCAACTACCATAAATAAAACAATAAGCTCAATACCTGTGCTTGGAAAAATTTTAGTTGGAGATAAAACAGGCGAGGGAGTTTTTGGGGTTAGTTTTAAAATCAAAGGACCACCAAAAAATCTTGAGACTACTGTTAATCCTATAAAGACATTAACTCCAAGATTTATAACTCGCACAATAGAAAAAATTAAAAAAAATTAATTAATTTCAATTTTAATATGTCTTTTTTTTCCAATAGACAATTTAAGGTAATTTTCTCTAAATAGATCTCGACTAATAACAAATTTTTCCTCAGACACAGTATTATCATTAATTTTTATAGCATTTCCTTTTAAAAGTCTTCTAATCTCACTTTTAGAACTCTCTAACTTTGATAGAAAAATAAGATCTATAATACTTTTGTTTTCAATGTTTTTTAATGAAATATTAACAGAGGGTAAATTTGAACCAAGTGAGTCTCCAGAAAACGCTTCTTTGGCAGCTTGCTCTGAATTTTTTGCAGCCTCTTGGCCATGAAGTAGTGATGTAGTTTTATTTGCAAGCAGTATTTTTAATTCATTTATATTATTTCCCTTTAATTTTTCTATCTCACTGATGTCAAGATCAGTAAACATTTTTAAAAATTTGATTACATCTCTGTCATCAACATTTCTCCAGAATTGCCAATAATCATATGCAGACAGGTACTTTTCATCTAGCCACACTGCACCATTTTCTGTTTTACCCATTTTTGCTCCATTGGCTAAAGTAATTAGAGGAGTAGTTAAACCAAAAGTTTGATTATTAGAGTACCTTTTTATGAGCTCAACACCATTTACTATGTTACCCCATTGATCGGAACCACCTATTTGTAAGACACATTTTTCTTTTTTATTCAATTCTAAAAAATCATATGCTTGTAAAATCATATAATTAAATTCCATATAACTTAGTGATTGTTCCCTATCCAATCTTAATTTAACACTATCAAAAGTTAACATTCTGTTGATAGTAAAGTGTTTTCCAATATCTCTTAAAAAAGAAATATAATTTAAATTTTTTAACCAATTAAAATTATTTACAAAAATAGGTTTAGTATTTGGGTCGTCAATATCTAAAAATTTTTTAAGAATATTTTTAATATTTTTAATATTTTTTTCGATTTCTTCTTCACTTAAAATCTTTCTTGTTTTATCTTTTCCTGATGGATCACCAATTCTTGTAGTTCCACCTCCTAATAAGACTATAGGACGATGTCCATTTTTTTGAAGCAATCTCAAACACATTATTTGCAGCAAGCTTCCAATATGCAAACTTTCTGCTGTACAATCAAAACCTATATAAGCCTTTATTTTTTCCTTATTAAGTAAATTTGATAATTCATCCTCACTAGTACATTGGTAAAAATATCCACGCTCTTTAAATTCTTTTAAAAATTTATTCATAAGACTATAGTTACAATATACAAATTTTTAACAAAAAGAATATCAATGAAACAGAAATTATATACATCTATTGGATTAATGAGTGGAACTTCAATGGATGGAGTTGATATATCAATAATACAGTCAGATGGACAATATGAATTTCACAACATTTTGGATGAGTATTTTGAGTATGATGCGGATCTTCAAGCAGAATTGATTAGATTAAGAAACTTAGTATTAAATCAAAATGATTTGTTAAAAAATTCAGAGGAATTAGTAAATTTAGAGAGAAAAATCACAGTTTTTCACGCTGAAAAAATTAATGATATATTATTAGAATATAAGAATGAGATTGATTTAATTGGTTTTCATGGCCAAACAATATTTCATAACCCACAAAAAAAAATTACAAAACAACTCGGAGATGGAAATCTTTTATCTCAATTATTAAAAAAAAAGGTAGTTTATGACTTTCGACAAAAAGATATAGAAAATGGAGGACAAGGAGCTCCTTTAACCCCAATATTCCATTATCTTTTATCCAATATTATTAATGAAAAATTTAAAACAGGATTTCCAATAGGATTTATTAATATTGGAGGAATAACAAATCTTACGAATATTAAAAGTAAGTCGAGTAACCTTGAAGAAAATATTGCTGCTTTTGATTTAGGTCCTGGAAATTGCTTGATAGATGACTGGGTTAGAAAAAATTCAAATAAAAAATTTGATGAAAATGGAAATTTTTCAAAAGCTGGTAAAATTGATCAATTAATTACTAATCAAATTATTGATAATTTTAAAATAGACTCTTACTCAAAGTCTTTAGATGTTAAAGACTTTGATAACTCCTTTGCTAGAGGTCTTTCATTTGAAAATGGTTGCTCAACAATAACTAACTTTACAGGCTATCTAATAGCAAAAGGTATAGAAAATACAGCTACTGATAATAAAATTAAATATTTAATTTCAGGAGGGGGTAGGAAAAATATTGCCTTACTTGATTATATTAAGGATAATCTAGATAATAAAAATAATTATGTTTTAGATAACATAGACAAATATGGTTTCAATGGTGATCATATTGAGTCACAGGCATTTGGATATTTAGCTATTAGATCTTTTTTAAATTTACCCATTTCATTTCCAGCTACAACAGGATGCAAAGAGCCGAGCATAGGTGGTAAACTAGTAGAAAATTTTTAATAAAGTGCAGTTTCTTTTTTAATGTATTTATCTAGAGTTTTAATTAATACATTATCGCTTTTTGAAAAAAAATGATTAGCATCAGCAATAGTATTAAATTCAACTTTTATACCTTTCTGTGCGCTCAGTCTTTTATCTAATTCAGAAATATACTCTACTGGAACCAATTCATCTTTTTTACCATAAACTACCATTCCGGATGTAGGACATGGAGACAAAAAAGAAAAATCATAAACGTTAGGTTGAGGAGAAATAGCTATAAATCTATTTATTTCAGGTCTTCGCATTAATAGTTGCATAGCTATAAGTGATCCAAAAGAAAAACCAGACACCCAACATTGTGAATTATCAAAATTTTCTCTTTCCAACCAATCCAACGCTGCAGCTGCATCTGCTAGTTCTCCTTGACCATTATCAAATTCTCCATCACTCTTTCCAACTCCTCTAAAGTTTACTCTACAAACAGAAAAATCATTGTCCATAAATGTATGAAATGTATCTACTACAACCTTGTTATTCATGGTTCCTCCATATTGTGGATGAGGTTGTAATACTAATGCTACAGGGGATGTATTTTTTTTACTTTTAAAATATTTAGCTTCAAGACGTCCAGCAGGACCTGGAATAAATATTTCTAAAATTTTGTTATCCATAAGCGCAATTGATTATTATTCTCAAAAAAAAGTTACGTTTATCACAACTAAGCGACAAAATGTTAGTTTTTTTTTTTAAGTCTAAACTTGACCATTTTAGTCAGGTATGTATAAAAAGCCTTCAATTTATAGGGTAATATGAAATTAACATCAAAAGGTAGATACGCCGTTATGGCATTAGTTGATCTTGCAAGGTTCGATACTATTAATCCAGTATCTTTGAGGGATATTTCATTAAGACAAGGAATTTCCTTAGATTATTTGGAACAAATTTTTTCAAAACTAAAAAAAAATCAAATTGTGAAAAGTACTAGAGGAACCCAAGGTGGATATTTTTTATCAAAAAAACCAAACGAAATAAAACTTACTAATATTTTAAATGCAGTTGATGAAAAAGTTAAAACTGTTCAGTGTAAAAAAGAATCAAAAAAAGGCTGCAATGGTAAAGCAACTAAATGCGTAACACATAATCTTTGGGATGAATTAGAAACTCATATTAATACTTTTTTTGAAAAGAAAAGTTTACAGGATTTGTTAAAAAATAATTCAGAACGGGTTAATTAAGATGGAAAATAGACAAAAAGAAATTGACAAATTAAAAGATTATAAATACGGCTTCTCAACTGATATAGAAAATACAAGAGCACCCAAGGGTTTAAACGAGGATGTAATTAAATTTATTTCTAATATTAAAAAAGAACCACAATGGATGCTTGATTTTAGATTAAAAGCTTTTGAGAGATTTAAACAATTAAAAGAACCAGATTGGCAAAAACCAAAATATCCTAACATAGATTATCAAGATTTATATTATTATTCTGCACCTAAAAGTATGGATGATAAACCAAAAAGCTTAGATGAATTAGATCCTAAACTTTTAGAAACATATAAAAAGTTAGGAATACCTCTTCAAGAGCAAGCAAGATTAAATGGTATTGCAGTTGATGCTGTTTTTGATTCAGTTTCAGTTGCAACTACTTTTAGAGAAGAATTGATAAAACAAGGAATAATTTTTTGTCCAATTTCAGAAGCAATTCAAAATCACCCAGAATTAGTTAAAAAATATTTAGGTTCTGTAATTCCATTAACTGATCATTTTTTTGCAACTTTAAATTCAGCAGTTTTTACAGATGGTTCATTTGTTTACATTCCAGAGGGCGTTAGATGTCCAATGGAACTTTCAACATATTTTAGAATAAATGCATCTAATACAGGTCAATTTGAAAGAACTTTAATTATTGCTGACAAAGGAAGCTACGTTAGTTACTTAGAAGGTTGTACAGCTCCTATGAGAGATGAAAATCAATTACATGCAGCAAATGTTGAATTAGTTGCTCTTGATGATGCTGAAATAAAATATTCAACAGTTCAAAATTGGTATCCGGGTGATAAAGATGGAAAAGGTGGAATATATAACTTTGTTACTAAAAGAGGTTTATGCAAAGGAAAGAATTCTAAAATATCATGGACACAAGTTGAAACTGGATCTGCAATTACATGGAAATATCCTAGTTGTATTTTGAAAGGTGATAACTCTGTTGGAGAATTTTATTCAATTGCCATTACTAATAATCACCAAAAAGCTGACACAGGCACTAAAATGATCCATTTAGGAAAAAATACAAAAAGCAAAATCATATCAAAAGGAATAAGTGCTGGATTTTCTGACATGACTTACAGAGGATTGGTTGATATTTCGTCGAAGGCATCAAATTCAAATAATTACACCCAGTGTGATTCTCTATTGATGGGTAACAAATGCGGTGCTCACACAGTTCCTTACATAAAAAACAAAAATTCAGAGTCAAATATAGCTCATGAAGCAACAACTTCTAAAATAAGTGAGGAACAATTACATTATTGTCAACAAAGAGGATTAAGTGCGGAGGAAGCAGTTGGTTTAATTGTAAATGGATTTTGTAAAGAAGTATTACAACAATTACCAATGGAATTTGCCGTTGAGGCACAAAAGTTAGTAGGGATTAGTTTAGAAGGTAGTGTGGGCTAATGTTAAAAATAAATAAATTAAATGCTAAAATAGATAATAAAGAAATTTTAAAAGGATTTTCAATAAACGTTAATCCTGGAGAAGTTCATGCTATTATGGGACCGAATGGATCAGGCAAAAGTACTTTATCTAATATTTTATCAGGAAAGAAAGGATATGAGGTTTCTGGTGAAGTTCTATTTGAGGACAAAGATCTATTTGAACTTGAAACAGAGGAAAGAGCCCACAAAGGTATTTTTTTAGCTTTTCAATATCCGTTAGAAATTCCTGGAGTAAACACAAATATATTTTTAAAAACTTCACTAAACGCAGTCAGAAAAGCAAGAGGTGAAAAAGAGCTTGATGCGATAGAATTCCTTAAATTAGTTAGAGAAAAATCTAAAGAACTTAAATTTGATGAGGAAAAATTAAATAGACAATTAAATGTTGGTTTTTCTGGGGGAGAAAAAAAGAAAAATGAAATTTTGCAAATGTCAATGTTATCCCCAAAACTTTCAATTCTCGATGAAACAGACTCAGGACTAGACATAGATGCTTTAAGAATTGTGGCAGATGGAGTTAATACTTTAAGAAACGAAAAAAACTCATTTTTAATAATTACACATTATCAAAGATTGCTTGATTATATTAAGCCTGACTTTGTCCATGTTTTAATGAATGGAAAGATTGTTAAATCTGGTGGTCCAGATCTGGCTCTAGAATTAGAAAAAAAAGGATATGAAAGTTTTAATTAGATGAAAGAACAACTACAAAAAGATTTTGATAATACTGTTAAAAATTTAAATTTATCTCAAAAAGATATTGAAATAAAAAAATTTTCTTTAGATAATTTTTTAAATAAAGGTTTTCCTAATAGAAAAGAAGAAGATTGGAAATTCTCAGATCTTAATCAGATAATTAAAAAAAATATCGGGGAATTAAGTTTTTATAATGATTATACATATACTAACAAGGTTGATACCTCTGAATTCGTTGATGGATTAGAACATAATAAAATAGTATTTATAAACGGCAGAATTGAAAAAATTGATTTTAACTATGAAAAAAAGGAACAAATAGAAATAATTGATCAGTCAGAAACTATTAATAAATTTGATAACAATAATTCTTTATCTGATTTAAACAATGCACTCACCAATAAATCCTTTAAAATAGTCATTAAAAAAGGTTATCAGCTGGTAAAACCGCTTATTATTTACCATACATCTAATTCCAAAATTTGGTCCAAAAACATTAATTTAAGATTAGATTTTGAATTGGAAGAAGATAGTTCCTTAAGATTGATTGACTTATTTAATGATACTTCAGAAAAGAATTTTTTTAATATTTTTTATGACTTTAATTTAAAAGAAAATGCAATTCTAAAAAATTATAAAGTAGATAAACAAGAAAATAAAAATATTAAATATTCTTTTAATAACATAGATCAAAATAAAAATACTATTTCAGAGACGTTTATTTTATCATCAGGATCAAATTTTTTCAAAAATGAAATAAATTGTAATTTAAAAGGTGAACATTCATCAGCTTTCGTCAATGGAATTTTTTCTCTCTATAATAATAAACATCATGAAATAAGAACAATTGTAAACCATTTGACAGAAAACACTAAGAGTTATCAACTAATTAAAAGTGTTTTAGAAGATAGTTCTAAAGCAGCATATCAAGGAAAAATATTTGTAAATTCTGATGCACAAAAAACAGATGGATACCAGCTTAGTAAAGCAATATTACTAAATAAAGATTCAGAATTTAATGCTAAGCCTGAATTAGAAATTTATGCAGATGATGTAAAATGTTCACATGGTTCAGCCTCAGGAAGTCTTAACGAGGACTCTATATTCTATTTAATGTCTAGAGGGCTGAATTACAATCAAGCAAGGGAACTTTTAATTAATGGTTTTTTACTTGATGTAGTAGAAAAAATTACAGACTCAGAAATCAGAAATCTAATTAAAAATATGATTGGAATAAAAGAATGAAAATAGAAAATATAAAAAAAGAATTTCCAATATTTGACGAAAAAATTCAGAATAATGATCTAGTTTACCTTGATAGTGCAAACTCTTCACAAAAACCTAAAGTTGTTGCAGATAGAATTAATGAATTTTATACTAAACAGTTTTCAAATGTTGGAAGAAGTGTTCACTATCTTGCAGTTGCAGCTACTAATTTGTACGAAAATACAAGATCCTCTGTTCAAAAATATATTAACGCTAAAGATAAAAATGAAATAGTTTTTACGAAAGGTGCAACCGAAGCATTAAATTTAGTAGCAAATATCTTGGGACAAAATTATTTAAACGAAGGAGATGAAATTTTAATCACTGAACTTGAACATCATTCAAATTATGTTCCATGGCATTTTTTAAGAAAATCAAAAAATATCAAAATTAATTTTGCAGAAATGAATGAAGATGGTGAAGTTACTTTAGAGGAAATTGAAAAAAAAATAACACCTAAAACCAAGGTGATAGCAATTACACATTTATCAAATGTTACGGGTGCAATACTACCTATTAAAGAAATAACTGATCTAGCACATTCAAAAGGTATACTTGTTGTGATTGATGGTTGCCAGGGCGCGCCACATCTTAAACTAAATATGCAAGATCTCGATTGTGATTTTTATGCAATATCATGTCACAAAATGTACGGACCAACAGGACTTGGTGTTTTATACGGTAAAAAAAAATGGCTAGAGGAATTACCTCCCTATCAAGGTGGTGGAGGAATGATCAGTGAAGTAAAAAAAGATAGTATTTCTTATGGTGAATTACCAAATAAATATGAAGCAGGAACAATGGCGACTGCTCAAGTCATTGCCTTTGATGAATCAATTAAGTTTATGGAAAACATTGGTATAGAAAATATTATGAAACACGAAGCTGATTTAGTTGAATACGGACAAGAATTATTACAAAAAAATAACTCTGTTAAATTGATTGGTAGCCCTAAAAATAAAGGTGGAGTTTTATCTTTTACTTTAAAAGGAGTTCATCCACATGATATCGCAACTATACTAGATGAAGATGGAGTAGCAATAAGAGCAGGACATCACTGTTGTCAAATTTTACATGACAAATTAAATATACCTGCAAGTGCAAGAGCCTCTGTTGGAATTTATAATACGAAAGACGATCTAGATAAATTAAATGACTCAATTAACAACTGCAAAAAAATATTTAATTTAAAATGAATTTAAAAGAATTATATCAAGAAATTATTTTAGAGCATGGTAAAAATCCAAGAAATCTTGGTAAGACAGATGACTTTAATAAAGATGCAAAAGGTAACAATCCTTTATGTGGAGATAATGTTCACGTTTATTTAAAATTA
Source organism: uncultured Pelagibacteraceae bacterium (assembly GCA_902604175.1). GTDB lineage: Bacteria > Pseudomonadota > Alphaproteobacteria > Pelagibacterales > Pelagibacteraceae > Pelagibacter. The sequence goes on along the minus strand of CACKXR010000002.1, from coordinate 15,041 downwards.
AATGGTCAAAAAATAGTGGAAGATATTTCATTTGAAGGAAGTGGTTGTGCTATCTCAATGGCTTCAGCTTCAATTATGACAGATTTAATTAAAGGTAAAAATGAAAACGAAGCTAAAGAAATTGTCGAAGATTTTTTACAAATGATTAAAGAAAATCCAGAATTAAAATCAGAATATTTACAAGATGATGAAAAAACTAAATTAATGTGTTTGTCAGGTGTTAAGCAATATCCAATGAGAGTGAAGTGTGCTACACTTTCATGGCATACATTGGTTTCAGCATTTGAGAATAAAAAAGAAGAAGTAAAAACAGAGAATTAATTATGTCTAAGAGAGAATTAATTATAGAGGAAATAAAAAAAATTTATGATCCTGAGCTACCTGTTAATATTTATGAATTAGGTTTAATTTATGATATAAAAGTTGAAAATGATAAATCTGCCAAAATTAAAATGACTTTGACAACACCAAATTGCCCTGTAGCAGAAAGTTTACCTAAAGAAGTTAAAGAAGGGGCAATGCAAGTAGAGGGGATTGAAGAGGTTGATTTAGAATTAGTATGGGATCCACCATGGACCAAAGACATGATGTCAGAGGCAGCTAAATTAGAATTGAATTTATAATGTCTCAAATAATTAAATTAAGTGATAACGCTGCATCTAGAATTAAAGAGATAATGGCTAATGCAGAAAAAGATTCTCTTGGAGTAAGAGTATCTGTTAAATCTGGTGGTTGTGCAGGGATGTCTTATGTTATGGAATATACAAAAGAACTTAATCCAAATGATGAAATAATTGAAGATAAGGGTGTGAAGGTATTCGTAGACTCTGCTGCTATTATGTATCTTTTAGGAACTGAAATGGATTATAAGAGAGAGGAGTTATCCTCAACGTTTGTTTTTAATAACCCTAATGAAACCGAGCGTTGTGGCTGCGGTGAGTCATTTAAAACATCATAGGTTAACAATCCCATTTTGAGCATATCAGATTTGCATTTTTTGCATATCTGGGATAAGGCTTAGTAATGAATACATTTGAGTTTAAATATCTTGTTAAAAACTTAAAAAATTCTTTAAAAGAGAAATCATTTTTTAAAGATCTTAGAAAAGAAGTGGATACTGGTGCTAATGGCACACAGAATTACGTTCTTAAAAAAGGTATGAACAAGAATAGTATAGCTACAACAAAACAGTAGTTAAATCTTTTAGCAGCTATAGTACATCTCAAACTCTACTGGGTGAGGTGCATGTTCAAACTTGTGTATTTCCTCAAATTTCAACGCAATATAAGCATCAATTTGGTCATCAGTAAATACACCACCTTGTGTTAAAAATTCTCTATCTTTATCTAAATTTTCCATTGCTTCTCTTAATGAGCCACAAACTGTAGGGATAGATTTTACCTCTTCTGGTGGTAATTCGTATAAATCTTTATCAAAAGATTCGCCTGGATGAATTTTATTTTTAATCCCATCAATTCCGGCCATAAGCATTGCTGCAAATGTTAAATATGGATTACCAGAAGCATCTGGGAAACGAATTTCACATCTTGCACCTTTTTTACTTAAAGTAATTGGTATACGGCAAGAAGCTGATCTATTTCTTGCAGAATAAGCAAGAAGAACAGGTGCCTCAAATCCTGGAATTAATCTTTTATAACTGTTTGTAGTTGCATTAGCAAAAGCATTGATTGCTTTTGCATGTTTTAATATACCACCGATATAGTGCAGTGCAGTTTCTGATAATCCGGCGTAACCATCCCCAGAAAATACGGGCGTATCACCTTTCCAAATTGATTGGTGTGTATGCATTCCAGAGCCGTTATCTCCAGCAACAGGCTTTGGCATAAAAGTAGCTGTTTTACCAAATGAGTGCGTAACCATTTGTACTACATATTTATATAATTGAACATTATCAGCTTGGTCAACTAAAGTTCCAAAATACATTCCAAGTTCATGTTGGCTCGGTGCCACTTCATGGTGATGTTTTTCAACTTTAATACCCACTTCTTTTAAATTTTTAAGATATTCTCCCCTCATGTCCTGCTCACTATCTACAGGTGGTACAGGAAAGTAACCTCCTTTGATACCTGGTCTATGACCCATGTTTCCATTTTCATATTCTTTACCTGAATTATACGGGCCTTCCTTACTATCGATTACAAAGCCACAATCATTCATATCATTTTTAATTTTAACATCATCAAAAACAAAAAATTCGGGTTCTGGTCCAAAAAAAGCCTTATCTCCAATGCCAGACTCTTTCAAATAAGCCTCTGCTTTTTTTGCAACGCCACGTGGATCTCTTTCATAAGGAGTTTTTTTAACAGCATCTAAAATATCACAAAATATCACAACAGTATTATGCGATGTAAAAGGATCCATAAACATTCTTGATGTATCTGGTTTTAAAATCATGTCAGACTCGTTGATTGCTTTCCAACCAGCGATAGATGATCCATCAAAAAAAACACCTTCATTTAACATACCTTCATCCACAACTGTTACATCCATAGTTAAATGTTGAAGCTTTCCTCTAGGATCTGTGAATCTTAAATCTACAAATTCTGCCTCTTTTTCCTTGATAAATTTTAATACATTTGCTGCACTCATTATGTCTCCTATGTAAATATTAGAGCATTAGTTACCAAATAAACCACTCTAAATATTGCTTATTTACTAAATAACACTTATGCAATTTTCACATAAGTAGTGTATTTAATCAATATTATTAATCATTAATTTATATAAGTGAACTCCATATTAAATAAAGAACCAGTTAAAAGAGCAGAAAAAATTCTTAAAAAATTTGACCCAAATTTAAAAGTTATAATTTTAGAGGATACAGCAAGAACAGCAAATGATGCGGCTACAGCTTTAGGTTGTAATGTGGGAGCAATTGTTAAAAGCTTGCTTTTCAAAACTGGCGAAACATTTTGTCTTTGTTTGGTATCAGGAGATAAAAGATGTTCTCTAAATAAATTAAAAAAAAAATTGAGTGAAAAAGACGTATCAATGGCAAAGCCCGAAGAGGTCAAACTTATTACTGGTTATACAATTGGAGGAGTGTCTCCCATCGGTCATTTAGTTAAAATTAAAATGTTTATAGATGAAAACTTAGGAAGATTTTCTAAAGTTTTTGCTGCTGCAGGCCATCCTAATGCAGTTTTTGGTATTAGCTATGTGGAATTAAAAAGATTAACTGGTGCAGAAATAGATGATCTAACTGAATGAGACAACCAAAAATAATTGATTATGCTTTATTAACCATATTATCTTTAATATGGGCATCCGCATTTTTTAATATAAAAATAGCAACTTATTCATTTGGTCCAGTTACAATCGCTTTCCTACGAGTATTTTTTGGAGCAATTCCAGTTATACTTCTTTGCTACTATAAAAAAATAAAAATTGAGGCTTTTTCTAAAGATTGGCATTGGTTTGCTATAATTGGTTTTATAAATTTGGTTGCACCATTCTTTCTAATTGCCTATGGAGTAAAATCTGTTCAAAGTAATCTTGCTGCAATCTTAATGTCAACGACACCACTGAGTTCTACCATACTAGGTCATTTTTATACAAAAAATGAAAAATTTAATTTAGTCAAAACGTTTGGAATTTTAATCGGTTTTTCTGGAATAATTTTTTTATTTTCAGACAATCTTTTAATTGATCAAAATAATTTTACTTCGGCTTTATTAATTTTGTTGGGTTCAACATGTTATGTTATTGGTGGTGTATTAACTTTAAAAATTAGTAAGAAAAAAAACGAAAATGTGACAGGTTCGATATTAATCTGGGCAACAATTATTTTAATACCATTGGTATCATTAATTGAACAACCGTGGCAGGTAGTGCCAAGAACAGACTCATTAATATCTGTAATTTATCTAGGCATTGTTCCAACAGGAATTGCATGGCTATTAAGGTTTAAAATACTAAAAGATAATGGTTTGATTTTTCAATCCCAGGTATCTTATTTAATACCAATTTTTGGAACAATTCTAGGATACATATTCTTAAAAGAATTAATAACAATTAAAGTCTTAATTTCTTTGACTGCAGTTTGTATGGGTATTTATTTTGTTCGAAGAGCTGATAGAAAAAAATTATCTTAGTTTAGCAATTTCTCTAATATCCTCTGGTGTTGTTTCGCAACATCCACCTAGAATTGTTGCCCCTTGTTCAACAAGTCTTTTCGAAAAATCATAGAATTTTTTAGCTGAATTGTTGTCTCTTTTCCCAAGAGCAACATTCGGATTAGTACCTATTTCATCAGGTTTAGCCTTATTAAAAGTTTGAACTGGAGTTGGTTCTTCCACTTTCCAAAGGTTGGCTTTAAACCCAAACGGGATATCTAACTTTTTAATTTCAGAGGTGCACTCTTCAGCAATTTTTGGAGAAACGCATGCTGTAATTACTCCTAGCCAATTATTACTTCTATATTTATTCAAGACTTCAGTTATAGTTTCATTTGACGGGAGTAAATTATTTTTTTTAACATGAATACCCAAAAGAACAGGTTTATTTAATTTAACTGCAACGTTTGATGCTATATCTATTTCTCTTCCACTTGAAACAACATCTAAGTAAAAAAAATCTACATAGGGAGCGATAACCTCAGCTTGTTCATAAAATGCTTTTTGTAATTCTTTGCTATCTCTTTGATCTTCTACATAAGTATCATTCTGACATGGTAAGCTACCAGCAATTAAAACATCCTTTCCAGATTTTTCCTTTGCTTTAATAGATAATAAACAAGCTTGTTCGTTTATATATACAAAGTCTTTGTCAACTTTATTTTGTATTAATCTAATTTTTCTTGCAGAAAAGGTATTGGTAAGTATCACCTCAGATCCAGCATTTATAAATGATAAGTGTACGTCAACAACCAGATCATGAAATTTTTTATCTAAATTAGCACTAGCGGACCACAATGTACCTTTCGAAATTAACCCTTTGGCTAATAGCTGTTGCCCCATACCGCCATCCAAAATTCTAATATTTTTAAAAAAATCCGTATCCATTTATTTTTTAAAAATAATTTCTACATTAAAAGAAAATGATCGTCTTTCTCCATTTATGTTAAATGGATAGGCAGTATGCATCAGATAGTTTGGAAATATTATTAAGTCTCCAATTTTTGGAATTAGATTATAAATACTATTACTAAGAAATGCTTTTTGTCCATTTATAAAGTCAATTGTTCCATTGGTTTTAATTTTTTTATTTTTAACTAAATTATTTTTTGTCATATTTTTTGGCAAAGTTAAATATCCAACTCCAGACAAATCGCCAGTATGATAATGGATAGGGTTATACTCACCCTTAAATTGTCTAACAACCCAAAGATTAAGAATTTTTACTTCTTTTATATTTTTAATTTGTTCATTGGCTAAAAATTTTTTGATATTTATTCTTAGCTCTTTAAATAAATATTTTTTAATAAAATTATTTGAAATCTTTATTTCATTATTTATTTGACTAGCTAATTTTGAACTATAATCAATTTTTTTATTATTTGATTTTTTATCAAATTCCTCATTTAGTTTATTTATAAACCTTTTAGATATTTTTGCTTTTCCAATTGAGGGACCAAATGGCTTAATATTTTTCATAGCTAAATTAATTATATTATAAATCTATAAAATCAATGTGACGGTTTAAAATTTAATCAGCTCAAATTTTTTTGTTTTTAAAGATTTATTCGCTGTTTCAGCTAATATCACTGAAATTCTTCCATCTTCAAAATTTGCTCGTGGTTTAATGTTTTTTTTACAAAATTTTGCTAAGTCTCTTAATTGGTTTTTAAATGCTTCTGAATATCTCTCGATAAAAAAATTTTTAAAAGATCGTTTACTACCTGTTGAATTTTTAAAATAGGATGTTGTTTCTAAATCTCTTTGATTTTCAGATATTACCATCCCTTTACTACCAAATAACTCAACTCTTTGATCATAACCAAAACTACAATGTCTTGAATTTGTTATTACACACTGTACACCTTTCCTTGTTTTCATTACCACTGTAGCTAATTCTAAATCTTTTACTTTTTTATATTTTTTATCTTTAAAGTATTCACCTGTTGCAAATAAATGTTTAAACTCATCTGAGCCTACATAATATCTTGCTAAATCAAAGTCGTGGATCATCATATCTTTAAAAATACCACCAGAATTTTTCAAGTAATCTGTTGAAGGAGGTGCAGGGTCCCGACTTGTTATTATTATTTTTTCTAATTTTCCAATTTTTCCATTAACAAGATTTTTTTTCAAAGAATTATGTCCTGCATCATATCTTCTATTAAAACCAATTTGAATCTTTGGATGGAACTTAGAAAGTTTTTTTTTATATTCATCAATTTTTTTTAAACTTAAATCTAAAGGTTTTTCACAGAATACAACTTTTTTATTTCTAACTGCTTTATCAATATAATTTAAATGTGTCTTAGTACTTGTGGATATAAAAATACATTTAATGCTCTTATCATTGAATGCAACATTGGGATTATTAATAGGAATTGACTTATATTTTTTTCCTAATTTTTTATTTAAATTTTTATCAATATCAAATGTATATTTTAAATTGAATTCTGGATTATTAATTAAATTTAAGGCATGCATTTGGCCTATTCTCCCAAGACCAAGTAATGCAATATTTATTTGATTTTGACCCATCTTTTATTTTTTGATGAAACTTTACAAGCATTTATAAATTTTGCTGTTTCCAATCCCTCATCCTCATTTGGATAAAAATATCTTTTTTTTGATTTATTTTTTAAGGACTCAGCAAATTCTCTATAAATATTTGCAAATGCATCTAAATATCCTTCTGGGTGTCCGAATTTTATTCTTGAGAATTTTTTTGAAAGCTCAGCATTATGAAAACCTCTTTCAAGGTATCTTACTGCGCCCTTATCTGGATTTAATTTTAGGTAATTTGGGTCATTTTGAACCCACTCTAAGCTTCCTTTAGAACCAAATACTCTAATTCTAAGACCATAAACTCCACCTTTAGCCATGACGCTTGTCCAAAACATACCTTTTGCACCGTTTGTAAAATTAATCATTACTTGCGCGTTATCATCCATTTTTATTTTTTTTGAAATTTGTTTAATGTCAGCAAAAATTTTTTCTCCCTTTAGTCCTGAAATATATGTAGCTAAATGGTAAGCATGAGTTCCAATTTCATTAAGAACAGCAGATGCACCAACTATTTTATTATCTATTTTCCATTTTAGTTTTTTTTTGGCATTTCTTACATTAATTTTTGTTCCATCAGACCAATCTTGGATATATTCAACATTCACATATTCAATTTTTCCAATTTTACCTTTTTCTATTAAAACTTTGGCTTCTCTAACCATTGGGTAGGCTGAGTAGTTATGAGTTAAAGCATATTTAATTTTTTTATTTGATTTTATTTTTTTATAAAGTTTTTTGGCTTGGTCTAGATTACCAGCAAATGGTTTATCCGAGATAATATTTATATTTTTTTCAATAAATTTTTCAGCAATAATTTGATGACTTGATGGGGGCGTCATTATCGAGACTACTTGAATACCGTCATTTCTTTTTGACTCTTTTAAAGCCATCTCTTTAAAAGTTGAATAGCATCTATCTTTAGAGATACCTAAACTTTTTCCAAAGTTAATTGATAATTTTGCATTTCTTGAAAATACACCAGCTACTATTTCGTACTTGTCATCAAATCTTGCAGAAATTCGATGGACATGACCTATCCAAGATTTTGGACCTCCACCAACAATACCTAAGGATAATTTATTTGTATTCATTAGATTATGATTTTATATATCATAACAAATATAAGTATTATGTCAGTAAAATTAGGAATAGCACCAATAGCATGGAGCAATGACGACATGCCTGAACTTGGTGGTGAAACACCTTTGGAACAGTGTTTATCAGAAGCAAGTGAAGCAGGTTTTTCTGGAATAGAGTCTGGAGGGAAATTTCCAAAAAAATCAGAGGAACTCATTCCATTGTTACAAAAATATAAACTAAAGTTGTGTTCAGGCTGGTACAGTGCAAATTTGAGAAAAAATTCTGTAAAGGATGAAATTATATTAATTCAAGAGCAACTAAAACTTTTTCAAGATTGTAAAGCACCATGTATTGTATTTGCTGAAGTATCAGACTCTATTGCTGGAGACCCAAATAGACCCTTATCCAGTAGACCACAAATGAATAAAAATGAATGGAATGAATATTGTAAAAAAATTTCTGAAATGGGAAAATATTTAGAAGACCAAGATATGCCTTTAGCTTATCATCATCACATGGGCACAGTTATCGAAACAGAAGACGACACAAAAAGACTGTTAGATAACACAAGTGACCAAGTCAAATTAATACTAGATACTGGTCACATGCTATTTGCCAAGGGCAATTCTAAAAAAATAGCAGAAGACTATAAAGATAGAATTATTCATATTCACTGTAAGGATATGAGAGAAGATATTTTAAATAAATCTCTTCAAAAAGATTGGAGCTTTAGAAAGGCATTTTTAGAGGGAGCTTTTACTGTACCAGGAGACGGATGCATTGATTACAAACCTTTACTAAAATATTTAAAAAATATTGATTATAAAGGCTGGTTAGTTGTAGAAGCAGAACAAGATCCAGCTAAAGCAAATCCTTTAAAATATGCAAAAAAAGGTTTCAAATATTTATCTGAGGTGTGTGCAGATATTGATCTTAAAATAGCTTTATAGTTTTATTTTTTTTGAATTTTCTAAATTACCGTCAAAAAAATCAAATATATTTTGAATAGTTTCTTTACCCATTCTTGTCATACATTCCTCTGTGAAAGCTGCAGTATGTGGACTCAAAAAAACTTTCTTATTTTTTAAAAGAGGATTGTTTTCAGCAGGAGGTTCAGTTTCAAATACATCCAAACCAGCACCAAAGATTAAATTTTCGTTTAAAGCTCTATCTAAATCAACTTCGTTTACAATACCTCCTCTGGCGGCATTGATTATAATGCAATTCTTTTTCATAAATTTAAGTAATTCATAATTAATTATATTTTTTGTTTCATCATTCAGGGGAATGTGAAGTGACATTACATCCATATCTTTTGAGGTTTCGCTTAAATTATCCACTTTTGTACCGCCACGTTTTTCTATAAATTCTTTAGAAACAAAAGGATCAAAAACAAAAACATTCATTTCAAAACCGAGACACCTTTTAATTAAGGCTTGTCCTATTCTACCAAATCCTGCAATTAAAATATTTTTATTCCAAAGCTCTACAGTTTTAGGTAATTTGTTTCTTTCATTAAATTTTCCACTTTTTACAGTGTCATCATACAAACTACCTCTTTTAGAAATATTTAAAATCATGAACATTACATGTTCAGCTACCGCAACTGCATTTGCAGTTGCTGTAATGGCTAAAGTAATATCCTTTTTTTTGGAAACTTCTAAATCGATATTGTCATATCCAACACCATGTCTTGAAATAATTTTAAGATTATTAGCAGCTTCAATTACATCCCCACTAAGTTTAGCGGTACGAATTGAAATACCATCACAATCTTTAATTTTATTTTTTAAAAAGTTTGTTTCAATATTTTCTACAACTTCAAATTCGTATGCAGAATTACTTTGTAATAACTTTATACCTTCCTGATGTATAGGCTGAATGATAAGAATCTTTTTCATTTAGTTTATTGATTTTTGTAAAGTTTGTTTATCAGTAAGTACTCGACTCTTCTTTTTTTAAAGAACCTTTCATTTTATCTACTATTGCTTTCGCACCTGAGCTCATAGCTCTTTGATCAGCACCGATAGTTACAAAATTAAATCCTTCATCAATCATTTTAAGAGCATACTCTGGGCTACCATTGTGAATACCAGAAAAAATATTATTTTTTTTTGCATGGTCAAGTATTCTTAAAATTTCAGAATATGCCTTCGTCTCTGTTGGCTTATCAAAACCTGGTGCTTCACCGATTGCCAAACTTAAATCAGCAGGACCAATATAAATTCCATCTAAACCAGGTGTAGACATTATTTCGTCTAATTTTTCCAAAGACTCTTTTGTTTCAATCATTACAAACTTAAGCATTTCATTATTAGCATGATCTGCATAATCTCCTCCTCCATAAATTAGACCTCTAACTGGACCAAAACTTCTATATCCATAAGGAGGGTACATGCACGCTTTAATAAATTTTTCGGTTTCATTACGATTACTTACCATTGGACAAATTATGCCATAGCAACCTGCGTCCAGAATTTTCATTATTTGACCAGGTTCATTCCAGTTTACACGTGCAAGGGGAGTAACATCGGTTGTTGATATAGTTTGAAGCATTGGGAGTGCGTTGGTATAATCAATTAATCCGTGTTGCATATCAATTGTTAGAGAGTCCCATCCCTGATGTGCCATAACTTCTGCTGAAACTGTACTTGGAATTTGAAGCCATCCATTAATGACTGATTTTCCCTCCTTCATCATTTGTTTTATTTTATTTTTTCTCATTCTAAGCCTTTAAAGCCATATGAGTGTATTTAACATTTAAATAATCTTTTATTGCCATTGATCCACCCTCACGTCCGTATCCAGTTTGTTTTATTCCTCCAAATGGTGCTTCCGCAATTGCTACAGCACCTGTGTTTACAGCGACACATCCTGACTCTAAAAGTTCAGATCCTCTATTAGCCTTATCCATTGAGTTAGTATAAAGATAACTACAAAGACCCAGATCATTATCATTTGCTCTTTCAATGACCTCTTCAAAAGTTTTAAATGCTAACATAGGGACCAACGGACCAAATGGTTCTTCTTTCATAATCTTGAAGTTATCTTCTACTTTGTCAAAAACTGTTGGTTCATAAAAAAAACCTTTGTTAAAACCTGATGGTCTTTTCCCCCCCATTAAAACTTCTGCTCCTTCTTTTTTCGTTGTATCAACTAATTTTTCAATTTCCTCTAATCTTTTGGCTGTAGTCAATGGGCCAAGATTTACTCCTTCATCCATACCATTACCAATTTTTAATTTTTTTGCTCTAATTATAAAAGCATTGATGAATTCATCTTTAACATTTTCTTGAATATAAAATCGATTAGGGGATATACAAACTTGGCCGTTATTTCTAAATTTAGCTGCTATAGCAATATCAGCAACATTATCAATATTCACATCATCACAAACTATAAATGGAGAGTGACCACTTAGTTCCATAGTAACTCTTTGTACTTTGTCTGCAGCTTTTTTAAGTATCAATTTACCTACTCTTGTTGACCCTGTAATAGAAACTTTTTTAATAATATCAGATTCCATTAATTCATTTGAAATTTCTGCTGGATCACCAGATAAAAGATTTACAACACCATCTGGAACTCCAGCTTGTTTACAGATATCAACTAATTCCATTACGGCACCAGGAGTAATCACATCAGGTTTACAGATAACAGAACAACCTGCAGCTAACGCTGTCGAAATTTTTCTTGCTGCTAAAATAATTGGAAAATTCCATGGTATCAACGCTGCCACAACTCCTACTGGCTGATAATAAACATGAACTCTAGTTTCTGGAAATCTGCTTTGAACTGTTTGACCATAAATTCTTTTTGTCTCTTCTGCATTCCATTCAAAAATATCAGCTGCTCCCCCAACTTCACCAACACCTTCTGTAAAAGGTTTCCCAACTTCAAGTGTTAACCATTTTGCAAGAACATCTTTTTTTTCTCTCATTAAATCTGCTATTTTTCTAAGCACGTATGATCTTTGCCATGGGGTTGTATTGCTCCAAACTTTTAGTCCTTTTTCAGCAGACTTAAGCGCCTTTTGAATTTCAATAGAAGATGCTTTTGATGCACTACCAATTACTTCTTCTGTTGCAGGATTTATAACGTCATATGTTTCTTTTTTTTCTGACTGTTGCCACTTTCCATCAATGAATTGTCCAAATTTGTTATACATATTTTTTTTGGTTTACTTAGTTAGGTTTTTTAATTTATAAATATACTCAAATATAAACACCATACGAAAAAAAAAATAAACAAATTTTATGAAAAAAATAACCCTCACCTGTGCTCATGCAATAGTAAAATATTTGATTGCACAAAAAATATTAATTGACGGCAAAAAGGAGCCATTGTTTCCTGGAGTATTTGGAATATTTGGACATGGTAATGTTGCATGTTTAGGACAAGCTTTAGAGGAAAATCAAAAAGATTTACCAACATACAGAGGACATCATGAACAAAATATGGCTCTAACTGGAATAGGTTATGCTAGAGGAAAAAGAAGGCAACAAATTTTTATAGCAACTTCATCCGTTGGACCTGGTGCAACTAATATGGTCACAGCTGCAGCTGTTGCATTGAGCAATAGATTACCAATTTTATTTTTACCTGGTGATACTTATGCAAACAGAATGCCAGACCCAGTTTTACAACAAGTAGAACATTTTAATAATCCAGGAATTACAGTAAACGATGCATTTAAACCAGTCACGAGATATTTTGACAGAATTACAAGACCAGAGCAAATAATTCAATCTTTTCCAAATGCAATTCAAACAATGTTAGATCCAGCTGATTGTGGTCCAGCTTGCATATCTTTGTCTCAAGATATTCAAGGACAGACATTCGATTATCCTGAGGAGTTTTTTAAAGAGAGAATTCATTCAATAAGAAGACCAAGACCAGACGATTTTCAAATTAAAGAAGCTGCTCAAAAGATTAAAAAATCAAAAAATCCAATTTTAATTTCTGGTGGTGGGGTTTTCTATTCCAATGCAATGAAGGAATTAAGTAACTTTGCAGTTAAACATAATATACCTGTTACTCAAACTGTAATGGGATATTCAACAATGAAAAGAGACCACACTCATTATGCTGGTCAAATAGGAGGTCTAGGTGGTAAAAATACTAATGATCTTGCTAAAGAAACTGATCTTGCAATTGCAGTAGGAACAAAGCTTGCAGACTTTACTACAGGATCATGGGCTAATTTTGAAAATGAAAATTTTAAACTTCTATCAATTAATGTTTCAAGATTTGATGCAAATAAACATTTAGCTCAAGCAGTAGTAGGAGATGCAAAAGTTTCATTAATCGAACTTTCTAAAGCCTTAGGAGATTGGAAAGCTAATGATAAATGGAATAAAAAATCACAAAGAGAATTAAAAATTTGGAATGAACATATAGATAAAGAGAGTGCTCCAACAAACCAAGAAATACCTAGTTATATTCAAGTAATTGGAGCTATTTATAGAAATTCAGATCCAACTGATATAGCAGTAACTGCTGCAGGGGGTCTTGTTGGTGAAGTTGTTCAGGTTTGGCGTCCAAAAGAATTAAACACACATGAAAGTGAATGGGGTTTTAGCTGTATGAGTTATGAAATTTCAGGTGCGTTAGGAATAAAAATGGCTAACCCAGACAAAGAAGTGATTTCGTTTGTAGGTGATGGATCATATTTACTAAATAACACAGATATTTATACATCCGTGATTACAAAAAATAAGCTAATTATAATTGTTTGTGATAATGGAGGATTTGCAGTTATCAATAGATTACAATTGTTTAAGGGTGGAAAAGAGTTTAATAATTTATTGAAGAGTTCTAAAACCCCTGGATTAGTTGATGTCAATTTTGCAAAACATGCTGAAAGCATGGGAGCTAAATCAGAACATGTTACTTCAATTTCAGATCTTGAAGAAGCATTTAAACGTGCAAAGAAGTCAGATGTGACTTACGTTATTTCTATAAAAACTCATGCATATAAATGGGTAGAAGGTTCAGCTTTTTGGGATAGCCCAACTTTGGAAATTCCCTCAACAAAAGAAAATAAAGAAGCTTTGAAGCTTCATAAAGACGGTAAGTCCAAACAAAGACAAGGTATCTAGTTTTTCAATGAATAAAGTATTTAAGGTAGGTTTGATTGGGTGTGGACATATTGCAGAGACCTATTTTAGAGGACATCAATATTTTAATAATTTTAAAATTGTAGCTTGTGCTGATATTAATCAAAAAGCTGCTGATAAGTGTGCAAAATTGTATAATATTAAATCTAAAACAGTTAACGATCTTCTTAATGATAATGAGATAGATGTAATTCTTAATCTAACAATTCCCCAATCTCATTATTCAGTATCTAAAAGAGTTTTAAATGCCGGCAAACATGTTTATTCAGAAAAACCTTTAGCAACATACTTTGAAAAGGGTAAAGAACTGATTGCTCTAGCAAAAAAAAAGAAACTTTATATTGGTAATGCTCCTGATACCTTTTTAGGAGGAGGAATTCAAAAAGCAAGAGAGTTAATAGATTCTGATTTGATTGGAGATATAAAACTTGGTAATGCAATTTTTGCTTTTCCTGGAGTAGAGTCTTTTCATCCAAAACCAGAGTCTTGGTATAAAAAAGAGGGGGGACCTGTAATTGATATGGGACCTTATTTTTTTACAACACTTGTTAATTTGCTTGGACCAGCGAAACAAGTACAGGGAAGAACATTAACAGCTTTTAAAAAAAGAATTTACGGGGCCGGGCCAAAAAAAAATAGGTCTTTTAAAGTAGAAACACCCACAACTTATTTAGCAACCATTCAGTTTCATACAGGAGCAATTATTCAGGTAACCCTATCGTTTGATGTAGTTAATCATCAAAGAAATCATATGGAGCTATATGGAACTAAAGGATCAATAATTGTGCCTGACCCTAATATGTTTGGTGGTTCAGTTTATATTTCAGTTACTGAGGGAGGGAGGTGGGGAGAGCACAAAACTGATAAAATGCATTTAGGAAAAATAAATATTACCTCATCTAGTGTCAGATCGAATGAGTCTCCTACCAACGCTAATTATAGAAGTGTCGGTTTATCTGAAATGCTTTATTCTATTCAACAAAAAAAAAAGCATAGATGTTCAGGTGAACTATCGCTTCATGTTTTAGATATAATTCAATCAACAATGAGAGCTTCTAATACTGGGATTCCACAAAAAATAATAACTAAATGTGAAAAACCAAAAAAATTTACCGAGGAAGAAGTCAAGCGTTTACTTATT
>CACKXR010000001.1 GCA_902604175.1 uncultured Pelagibacteraceae bacterium | reverse complement strand
GCGTCTGCTACTTTATTAAGTAGTATTATCTTAGTTTGGATAGGTAAAAAAATTGACGATATAAATATATTAAAATTTTCATCATACGTAATTATATTTTTGTCAGCTTCATGTTTTATTTTTTCTAAAATTTCTTCAGTTATTTTTTTATTTGTAGGAATTTTTTTAATGCGGTTATCAGGTCAAGGCTTATCAAGTCATACAGCGACAACAACAATTTCTCGTTTTTTTGAAAAAAATAGAGGTCGAGCTTTAAGTACGTGTTGGTTGGGATTATCTTTAGCAGAATTTATCTTGCCAGTTTTGATTGTTTTTTTATTAACATTTATAGAGTGGAGAGATATCTGGGTATCAATTTCTATTTTAGTAATTATAGTTTTACCAATTGCATCGTATTTTTTAGTCAAAGAAATTAAACTTGATACAAGAGAGGAAAGTAATAAAGAAGCTATTACAAAAGAAATAAAACAATGGAAAAGAATAGAAGTTTTGAAAGATTATAGATTTTATATTGTTTGTATGACGATGTTAGCTATGCCTTGGATTGCAACAGGCGCATTTGTTTATCAATCTTTTATCTCTAGCTCTAAAGACTGGGGTCCATATGTGATTGCACAATCCTTTATGGTTTATTCAATTCTATCTGTGGTTACATTATTTATTTCTGGTTTTTTAATTGATAAATTCTCAAGTAGGAAATTATTGATTTACATGAACATTCCACTTTTTGCTGCAACTGGAGTTCTGTTTTTTTTTGATAATGAATTTTCGTCATTTTTATTCTTTGGTTTGTTAGGTATTACTAACGGACTAGCTAATGTTCTCGGATCATCTACCTGGGCTGAAATTTATGGTGTTAAGTATATTGGATCTATTAAAGCATTAACGACGGCCTTAATGGTATTTGCAACTGCTTTTGGAACAGCCTTATTTGGTATTCTTATAGATATTAATTTTTCAATTGAGCAAATAGCTATTGTTTCTGGGACATATATCTTGACTTCAATAATTCTGCTTTATTCAATTAAGAGTAAGCTAAATCCTCAATATATAGAAAAAACTGCTTGATTTTATAGGTCTCACTGTATAGATACTGCGCATGGCTAGAGTAACCGTAGAAGATTGTGTCGATAAAGTAGATAGTCCTTATGAATTAGTATTAGTAGCCAAAGAGAGAGCTACTCAATTAAATGCAGGCATAGAACCAACAATAAAAAGGGATAATGACAAAAATACAGTCATTTCTTTAAGAGAAATTGCAGAAGAGAAAATTCAAGTTTCTGATTTAACTGAAAGTGCAATTTATAAACTTAGAAAACATGTTGAACAAGTTGATGATACTGCAGAAGATGATGAAGACATAGGTGATGATTTTGAAAATTTATACAAAGGTGAAATTTCTAAAAGTGGAACCCCGATTCTTCCATCAAAAAGAGCAAGAAAAACTCCAGAAAAAATTCAAGTTACAAAAGAGGATTTAGCAGAATTATCTGAAACTGCAAAAGCTGATGTCGATAGTTCTGTTGGTGAAGAAATTATGAATGAAGAGGGTGAGGTATCAATGGATGAAGTTTCAAATAATGAAGAGCCAACCCAAGAAGATACTCAAGAAGATCAATAAATTTTAATCTACAAACTCTTTTATTATTTTATCTCTGTGTTCATCCAAATCAGGGATATCTCCTCTTTTATCAGCGTCCTCATATGTTGACATTTTGATTGGATTTCCTGCTAATTTAAAATCTCCTATAACTTTATGATAAGCTTTTACAATCATATTCCTCGCTTTTACTTGAGGATTCTCAACTGCATCTTTAATATTAAATATTGGACCACAAGGAATTTTATCTCTCTCCATCAATCGTACCCATTCATTGGTGGATTTAGTTAAAAGTTTATTTTCAAGAATTTTTTTTAGATCATCCATATTTTTTGCTCTTGCAGAGTTTGAGTTAAATTTTTCACCAGTGAATATTTCAGGGATTTCTAGAATATTACAAAGCTTTTCAAATAATTTATCATTACCTGCAGCAATAATTATGTAACTGTCTTTAGTTTTAAACGCCTCAAAAGGAGCAATAGAAGGGTGTCTCGAACCCATTGGTTTTGGTATTTCATTTTTAGATAAATATCTTGCAATTGCATTTTCAAGAATCGCAATTTGACAATCTAGCATTGAAACATCTATATACATACCCTTACCTGTTTTTTGTCTATCATACAAAGCTGCATTAATTCCGATTGTTGTAAACAAGCCAGCTGTAATATCACCAATCGAAGTACCAACTCTAGTAGGTTCAGAATTGGGTTGGCCCGTTACACTCATTAATCCTCCCATTCCTTGAACGACCATGTCATAAGCTGGTAATTCTTTTAGAGGACCAGTTTGTCCAAAGCCGGATGCTGAAGCATAGATTAATTTTGGAAACTTTTTGTTTACTTCTTCCCATCCATAACCCCATTTTTTAAGAGTTCCTGGTTTAAAATTCTCAACTAAGATATCTGCTTTTGATAATATTTTATCAAATATTTTTTTATCATCAGAGTTTTTTAAATTAAGAGCTATACTTTCTTTACCTCTATTAAGTGACATGAAATAGGCTGAGTAATCTTCAATAAAAGGACCAAATTTTCTTGAGTCATCACCTATTTCGGGAGCCTCAATTTTTATAACTCTTGCACCTAGATCTGATAAAATCATTGTGCAATATGGTCCAACTAAAACTCTTGTTAAATCAACTACCAATAAGTTTTTAAGTGGTCCATCCATAAATAGTATTAAATATTAGTGTATCTTTTGTTAACTTGACTCTTACCGATATCTTCATTTTAATACAACTATCATAAATAACAATAGAGGGAGAATTAAATGTTTAAAAAAATATCTTTATGTTTGACTTCATTTATTCTTGCGTTCACTTTAATTGGTTCTGCTTATGCTGTAACTTTAAAAGCAAGTCACCAATGGCCAGGAACTCCAAGAGCTGACGGTTCATTTGACCCGAGACACGAAATGGTTCAAATAATTGCAGACGAAGTTAAAAAAGCTAATGTTGGAATAGATATAAGAATCTACCCAGCTAAATCTTTATACAAACCAAAAGAACAGTGGAAGCCAATGACAACTGGTCAGTTGGATATTTCTGCTTTTCCTTTAGCATATGCCTCAAAATTCCATCCAGAATTTGATGCAACTTTAATGCCAGGTACTGTAAAAAATCATGATCACGCTTTAAGATTTAATAAAGGTCCTATGATGACTGAAATTAAAAGAATTATAACTGATGCGGGTGTAGTTGTTTTATCTGATGCTTGGTTAGGTGGTGGATTTGCTTCTAAGTCTAAATGCATCAAAAATCCAAGCGATGCAAAAGGGCAAGTTATGAGAGCTGCAGGAAAAGCGTTTAACCAAATGTTAGAAGCAGCAGGCGCAGGTATTCAAAGCATGCCTTCATCTGAAATTTATACTGGTCTTCAAACAGGTGTATTAACAGGTGCAAATACTAGCTCAGGAAGTTTTGTTAGTTATAAAATTTATGAGCAAGTAACTTGTGCAACACCTCCAGGAAAATTTGGATTATGGTTTATGTATGAACCAATTCTAATGTCTAAAAAATCATATGATGCTTTAAATTCAAAACAACAAAAAGCACTTATGGCTGCTGGTAAAGTAGCTGAAAAATATATGACAGCTCAAGTTGAGAATTTGGATAAAAAGTTTGAGGATGCATATAAAGCTGCAGGCGTTAAATTAGTCTACATGGACGAGAAAGATCACGCCGCATGGGTAGAGATTGCAAAAAAATCTTCTCATAAAGCTTTTGCTGAGAAAGTTCCAGGTGGAGATAAACTAATGGAAATGGCTTTGGCAGTTAAATAAAGTAATATATAAAGAACCCCTATTTATCAAAATAAGTAGGGGTTTTTTTTTATGAAAAATAAATATTTAAAATTTTGTAATTTTACAGCTAAAGCTTGTGGAGCGTTTGCAGTTTTAGCTTTACTTTTATCAATTTTGGTAATTGTTGAATTAGTATTTGAGAGGTACTTCTTTCAAAGAGCGATTACATGGCAAACTGAGCTAGTAACAATGTTGTTAGTTGCATCTACTTTCATTGGCAGCGCATATGTCTTAAGTGAGAAGGCACACGTAAGTATGGAATGGATATATGATTTTTTGTCATCAAAAAACGTTATAAGATTAAAAATCTTTACATCATTAGTAAGTTTATTATTTTTTTTAATTCTATTTTATTTTGGTTTTTTGATGGTTGAAGAGGCATTTACTAAAAATTACTCAACCGGTACAGTTTGGGATCCTCCATTATGGATACCTTATTCATCAATGATGATTGGAGCTATTTTAATGATACTTCAGTACATTGCAGAAATCATTAAGTTAACCGACGAGGCAGACTAAAAAATGGACCCATTAATAATAGCTATAATTGTTGCAGTTTTTACTTTAATAGTTCTTTTTTCAGGAATTCCAATTGCATTTGGTCTAAGCTTTGTATCAATAGTACTCTTAGTGTCGTTTGAAGGTTTTCAAATGTTAGACGTTTTTGCAGAAACGTTTTATGCAGGACTAAATTCATTTGTCTTACTTTCGATACCAATGTTTATTTTAATGGGCATGGCTGTAGCCAATTCGCCAGCGGGGAAAGATTTATATACTGGCTTAGATAGGTGGCTTTGGAGACTTCCAGGAGGCTTAGTTATTTCTAACATAGGTGCTTGTTCTATTTTTGCAGCTTTAAGTGGATCTAGTCCAGCTACATGTGCAGCGATTGGAACAATGGGAATACCTGAGATGAGAAAAAGAGGTTACTCTGATCAAATTGCTACTGGTACTATAGCAGCAGGTGGAACTCTGGGAGTTCTTATTCCTCCAAGTATAGTTTTAATTGTTTATGGAATTGCAACTGGTACATCCATTGGTAGATTGTTCTTATGTGGTTTAGTTCCAGGATTTATGCTGGCAGGTATGTTTGCCATATGGGCTCTTATACATAGTTATTTTATCGATAAAGATTCCGCCAAAGCTCTAAAAAATAGAACACCTCCAACCTTAAGAGAAAAACTCGAAGTATTACCAAGAGTTCTTCCATTCTTAGCTATTATAGCAGGTGTTTTATATGTGTTGTATGGTGGTGTTGCAACTCCATCAGAGGCATCAGGTGTTGGAGCATTCTTGGTTTTTGTATTGATAGCAATTGTTTATAAAATTTATCAACCAAAAAAAATATGGAATATTGTAAAAGTTTCAATGAAGGAAAGTGTAATGATAATGTTTATCATTGCAGCATCTTACCTTTTTGCTTTTACACTTTCCCAACTTTATGTAACTCAGTCTTTAGCCCAGAGCATGGTTGAACTAAGTTCAAACAAATGGGTTGTATTTCTTTTAATAAATATATTTCTTTTGATAGCTGGTTTCTTTTTACCTCCGGTAGCGGTTATCGTTATGACTTCTGCTATATTATTACCAGTAATTACTACATTAGGTTTTGACCCATATTGGTTTGCAATTGTATTTACTATTAATATGGAGATAGGATTAATAACCCCACCAGTTGGATTAAATCTTTATATAATAAAAGGCATTACCCCAGATGTAAGTTTGTCAGAAATTTTAAAAGGCTCTATACCATTTATGATCATAATGGGATTGGCAATTTTAATTTTGTGTATCTTTCCAGAGATAGTTACATGGCTTCCTGATAAAATAATGGGTAAACCTCTTGGATACTAATAATAAAATCAATAGAAAAATTTCTGTGGCTCCAATGATGGATTGCACAGATAGACATGATCGTTTTTTCTTAAGATTAATGAGTAAAAACGTAATGCTTTATACCGAAATGGTTGCTACAAAATCTGCATTACATGGTGAAAGAAAAAAAATTTTATCTTATAGTCCTGAGGAAAAACCACTAGCATTGCAGGTTGGTGGATCAAATAAAGAAGAGTTAGCTGAAGTTGCGAAGATTGCAGAAGATATGGGCTATGATGAAATCAATATTAATTTAGGTTGTCCCAGCAAAAAGGTCCAAAAAAATATGTTTGGTGCTTGTTTAATGAAAGAGCCTGACCTTGTAGCCGAATGCATAAGCGCTATGGTCAATTCATGTAAAATTCCAGTTACCGCTAAAACTAGAATAGGATTTGATAATATAGAAAGCTATGAATACTTAAATAATTTTATACATAAAATGAGAGATGTGGGTACAAAAACATTTATTTTACACGCTAGAAAAGCAATGTTAACAGGACTTTCACCAAAGCAGAATCTAAATATTCCAAAACTCAATTACAATATGGTTTATGAAATTAAAAAACAGAACCCGGATTTAGAAATAATTATTAATGGGGGCATATCTAGAATAGATGAAATTAATAATCATTTAAATTATTGTGATGGAGTAATGATTGGAAGATCTATATATCAAAACCCATATTCATTAGTAGAAATAGAAAAAGAAATATTTAACACAAAAACTTATCCTACCAGAGAGCAAGTGGTTGAGCAGCTTCTAGAATACGTTGAAAAAGAAGTTAAATTAGGAACAAAAGTTAATCATATAATGAGACATACTGTTGGTTTATATCACGGTCAAATAGGATCAAAAGAATGGAAAAGATATCTAAGTGATAATTTAATGGCTCGTGAATCTGATTTTCAAAAAACAAAACATATTATGACAATTGTTCAAAATAATGAAAAAGCAAATCAGGCAAATACATAATGGATATTTCAAACATTAACGAAATTATAAATTTATTAGTTGTTTTAGCAATTGCTGCAGCAGTCGCTGGTTTTATGGCAGGCTTATTAGGTGTCGGTGGAGGAATAATAATGGTTCCAGCATTATATTATGCTTTCTCGGTTTTAGATTTTGATATTGTTACTAGAATGCATCTTTCCGTTGGAACTTCGTTAGCAATTATCGTTCCAACATCAATTATCTCAACAAAAACACATATGGAATTTGATGCTGTAGATTTTAAAATGGTTAAATCTTTTGGAATATTTATTTTAGCAGGAGTAATAGCAGGAACATTTTTAGCTGTTAATTTAAAAACACCTGCGTTAGTTTTATTTTTTTCAATTTTTGCTTTTTTAGTGGGAGTATTTTTTATTTTTTTAAGAGAGAAGCTTGTTGAAAACCCTAAGAAAATATCAGATTTAATTAAAAATATCTCAGGAATTGTAATTGGGTTTATTTCTGTGCCACTTGGAATAGGTGGTGGATCATTAATGGTTCCTTTTATGAGAACTTTTGGTTATGACATTAGAAAATCTATTGGAACTGCAGCAGCAGTTGGTTTCTTGATAGCAGTTACCGGTACCACCACAATGATAATTAGTGGTAAAATTATTAATAATATTAATGCACCTTTTAGTTTGGGATATATAAATTTATTAGGTTTTATTGTATTTGTGCCTGTGACGATGATAATGGCGCGTATAGGTGCTAAAGCAGTATATAAAATTAATAAGAGCTTATTAAGTAAAATTTTTGGAACATTTTTAATAATTGTTTCTATTAGATCTTTTTATGAATATTTAAGTATCAACTAAATATGAAAAACATTTTTAATTTAAAAGATATAATTTCATCCATCGCTGATGTAGGTCAAAAATTATTCAAAAAAAAAGAGCTCAAAAAAAATGATTTAGAAACAATATTGTCATTATGTGATGACTTAATTTCTAACAAAGGTGCAGCCTTTGGTATTACTGTCGCAAGGGACGTGACAGATCTTTATCAAACTCTTACACCTGAAAATAAGCTAGCATTTTTTAAGAAGATAAATGAGAAATTCAAACCTAGTCACACTAAGGTATCAGAGGCTATAGAAATTTATCAAAATACTCAGAACGATAAAAATTTATTTAATTTATTTATAATATCTGAGGGAAAGAGAAGAGAATTGTTTAGAAGAATGAATATGGCTCCAAATGGAATTTCTACCATAGTATCATTAAGAGAAGATTTATTAAAAGTATTAAAAGAAAATTCAGAATTAAAACCTTTAGATGATGATTTAAGAGAATTATTTAAATCATGGTTTAATCCAGGTTTTTTGAGATTAGCTAAAATTACCTGGGATACAAAAGCAGCAGTTTTAGAAAAAATTATGAAATATGAGAGAGTTCATAAAATTAAAGATATGGATGAACTTAAGAGAAGACTAGGGGAGGATAGAAGATTTTTTTCATATTTTCATCCAGCACTTGAGGATGAGCCAATAATATTTGTTCAAGTAGCACTTACAAATGGTCTTGGTAAATCAATCCAAGAAATTACTAAGCCGCACTCAACAGGTAATAAAACATATGACACTGCAACATTCTATTCAATAAGTAATTGCCAAGAAGGTTTGTCAAGAGTTACTTTAGGAAATTTTTTAATTAAAAGAGTTGTTTATGAAATTCAAGAAGAATTGCCTGATATAAAACATTTTGGAACCTTGTCACCTATACCAGGCTTTAGAGATTGGTTCTCATATTTGGAAGACAATAAAATAAAAAATATTCTAGGAAACATTCCACTAGAAAATATATCTTTCTTAAAATCTCCAGATTTAAAAATTGGTGACACAAGAATTGTGTCTAATAAAGATGCAATTTTAAAATTAGTTGCCCATTATTTAATAAATGAAAAAAATCATAAACAATTACCTATCAATGATGTCACGAGATTTCATTTAGGAAACGGGGCTATAGTTGAAGATATAAATATAAACGCTAATGTTTCAGAGGTTGGTTTTAACAGATCTTTTGGTGTTATGGTTAATTACTTATACGAACTCAAGAATATCGAGAAAAACCACGAGGATTATATAAATAACAAAAAAGTAATAGTCTCAGATAAACTTAAAAAGTTTATTTAATTGGTACCCCATTTAACTTTATTCCAAATTCTCTCGTGAAAATAATAGAAAAACAGTGGAATAATTGAGCCCACGCCTAATATTCCAGCTCCGATAAATGTACCTGTATAGATGTAGCCAAATATCATCCAATAAATAAAAATAAAAAGTCTCCAAGAAAAAGTTTTTGCAACTGATCTTATTTTTTTATCTGCCATTACATAGATATACAGGAAAATTAAATTTTATAAATCTGCCAAAAAAAAGAGGTGATTTCAGTCTCCCTCCATCACCTCACCCCTTAAATTTAAATGATTCTTTACTATTTTAAGAACACTTAATAGTTGAAAATAAGGTTTATTAACTTTTATATTTTTTGGTCAAAATCACCAATTTTTCCAGTTTTTTTAAGTAAATCATCAATAAAATCAAAAATTTTTTTTTTCCTTTCATTTGATGTTGGACTTTCAGTAACAACAACTAAAGATGGTTTATTTGATGATGCCCTGATTAAACCCCACGAACCATCCTCAAAAGAAAATCTAATTCCATTAATTGTTAAAATCTCTACAATAGTTTGATTATCGATTTTAATTTTTTTATTTTTAACTTGCTCCACTCGTTTTACTAATTCTTCTACTACTTGATATTTTTCCTCATCTTTACAAAAAGGGGCCATAGTAGGTGATTGATAGGTGATAGGTAATTCTTCAATAATTTCGCTCATTTCTTTATTTTGGTTATTTAATAAATGACAGACTTGAATTGCAGAATTAATTCCATCGTCATATCCATAACCTAAAGGTTGATTAAAAAAGAAATGTCCACTTTTTTCAAAGCCAGCTAAAGCTTTTTCTGTGTTAACTTTTCTTTTAATATGTGAATGACCTGTTTTCCAATAAATGGTATTACAGTTATTTTCTACTAATACTTTATCTTTTGAGTACAAGCCTGTAGATTTAACGTCTACCACAAACTTTGAATTTTGATGTTTTGTAGATAAATTTCTAGCAATTAATAAACCAATTTTATCTGAGAATATTTCATTACCCTTATTGTCAATTACTCCAACTCTATCACCATCCCCGTCAAAACCAAAACCAATGTCGGCGTTATTTTCTTTAACAGATTTTGCTATCTCATGAAGCATCTCTAAATCTTCAGGATTAGGATTATACTTTGGAAATGTCCAGTCAAGATTGCAATCTAGTTCAATTACCTCACAACCTATTCCCCTCAGGATATCTGGAGCAAATATACCTGCAGTTCCATTACCACATGCAACAACTGCTCTTATTTTTTTATTAATTTTATTTTTTTTAATTAAATCTTCCTTGTAAACTTGTTGGAAATTTTCAATTAGTTTTTCAATTCCTTGACCCAATATAAATTTCTCTTTTAAAGTTATTTCTTTTAATTCCTTCATTTCTTCAGGCGCATGAGTTAATCCTTTTTTGATACCCATTTTAACTCCAGTCCATCCATTTTCATTATGACTTGCAGTCACCATTGCAACAGCATCAGAGTTTAAATTAAATTGAGCAAAATAAACCATTGGTGATAATGACAATCCAATATCTTCAACATTGCAACCAGTTGATAGCAATCCTTTTTTTAGAGCAGTTTTTATTTCCTCGCTATAAGAACGATAGTCATGTCCAACAATAACGCTTGGGTTATTTTTCTTAGTATGAGTGATGATTTGTGTACCTAAACCTTTTCCAAGATTCTCAATTCCAGCGATATTTATGTCTTTTTCATACAACCATCGGGCGTCATATTCTCTAAAACCATATGGATCAATTTTAATATTTTGTGTCATTTGTTAATTTTTTATCTCTTTTATGTTAATTAACTCAAATTTTTTAATTTTTTTTATTGATATATAATTTTTGATGTTCTATAAATGTTCTATTGATTTACTGATTATATAGTATATTAAGTCAAAACGCCTACAACATGTAGTTGTTTTCGTTAAATAAACTAAATATAACAAGATTTATGAACAAAATTTTATCGCAGGCACTTAAGAAAGCTGTCTCTGAATATAGCCCTCAAGTTAATGAAGTTTCAAAAGATAAAAGACCTGATCTTTTCTCGTTAAACAACGAAACAGAGCTCTTTCAAAATGACAAAGGCATCATTATTAAGATTGATCGTTCAAAAGATGTAAATTTAACTAATTTTGGTAAAGCAACTTTAAAAGATAGATATCTTGGTCATAATGAATCTTATCAAGATCTATTTGCTAGAGTTGCAAGCTCATACGCTGATGACAATCTTCATGCACAGAGAATTTATAACTACATAAGCAACCTTTGGTTTATGCCAGCAACACCTGTTTTATCAAATGGTGGAACTAAAAGAGGATTACCTATTTCTTGTTTTTTAAATGAAGCATCAGATAGTTTAGATGGCATTTTAGATTTATGGAGTGAAAATGTTTGGCTTGCAGCTAAAGGTGGTGGTATTGGAAGTTATTGGGGTAATTTAAGATCTATTGGTGAAAAAATTGGTAAAGTAGGAAAGACATCAGGAATAATTCCATTTATTAAAGTTATGGACTCAT
Organism: uncultured Pelagibacteraceae bacterium; assembly: GCA_902604175.1. Taxonomy (GTDB): domain Bacteria; phylum Pseudomonadota; class Alphaproteobacteria; order Pelagibacterales; family Pelagibacteraceae; genus Pelagibacter. The sequence continues at coordinate 89,589 of CACKXR010000001.1, read as the reverse complement.
TAACTATGGCAATTAGCCAAGGTTCTTTAAGAAGAGGTTCTGCTGCTTGTTACCTCCCAGTTGATCATCCAGAAATAGAAGAGTTTATAGAAATGAGAAGACCAACAGGGGGTGATCCAAATAGAAAAGCATTAAATTTACATCATGGTGTTTTAATTTCAGATGCATTCATGAGAGCTGTTGAAACTGACGAACAATGGGCTTTAAAAAGTCCTGCTGATGGAACAGTTCAACAAACTATTTCAGCAAGAAATTTATGGATAAGACTATTGACTGCAAGAATTGAGACAGGTGAACCTTATATAATTTATATTGATACAGTTAATAGACAAATTCCTCAACATCATAAGTTGGCAAATTTAACAGTTAAAACTTCTAATCTATGTAGTGAGATTACCCTGCCTACAGGAATAGATAAAGACGGTAAAGATAGAACAGCTGTTTGTTGTTTATCATCTTTAAATTTAGAAAAATATGATGAGTGGAAAGACGATCCAAACATGATTAGTGATGTCATGAGATTTTTAGATAATGTCTTATCAGATTTCATCAATAAAGCTCCAGACCAATTTAAAGATGCAAAGTACTCAGCTGAAAGAGAACGAAGTGTTGGTTTAGGCGTGATGGGTTTCCATTCATTTCTACAAAAAAATAGAATTCCTTTAGAATCTGTAATGGCAAAGTCTTGGAATAAAAAAATATTTAAGGATATAGATGCAAAAGTAAATCAGGCTTCAAAAGATCTAGCAGAAGAAAGAGGTGCATGTCCTGATGCTGCAGAATATGGTTATCAAGAGAGATTTTCTAACAAAACAGCAATAGCACCAACAGCCTCAATTTCTATTATTTGTGGTGGAGCATCGCCAGGAGTAGAACCAATTGCTGCTAATAGTTATACACATAAGACATTGTCAGGTTCATTTAACGTTAAAAATAGATATTTGGAAGAGATATTAGATAGCCACGGTAAAAATGATGATGAAACTTGGTCGAGTATTACAACAAACCAAGGTTCGGTGTCGCATTTAGACTTTTTAACTGATTTAGAAAAAGACGTTTTTAAAACGGCATTCGAATTAAATCAAAATTGGATTATTGAGTTGAGTGGAGACAGAACTCCTTTTATATCTCAAGCACAATCAGTAAATTTATTCTTACCTGCAGATGTTCATAAGAAAGAACTTCATAAAATTCATTTTGATGCTTGGAAAAAAGGCTTGAAGAGCCTTTATTACTGCAGATCAAAATCAATTCAAAGAGCCGAAAATATTAATGATGCAAAATCAACAGATATTATGGCAAATGTTTACAATAATAAATCAACCAAAACTGAAGAAACAGAATACGAGGAGTGTCTATCATGTCAGTAGCCGAAAAAATAAGTTCAGAGATTATCCAACCTGAAAAAAAAGAAATTGTTCAACCAAAAAAAATGGGATTATTGGTAGAAAACCCAGTTTACAAACCATTTAGATATCCATGGTGTTATGACGCTTGGTTAACTCAGCAAAGAATTCACTGGTTACCTGAAGAGGTTCCTTTAGGAGACGATGTAAGAGATTGGCAAAAAAATTTATCACAGTCAGAAAAAAATCTATTAACGCAAATTTTTAGATTTTTTACTCAAGCTGATGTTGAGGTAAACAATTGTTACTTGAGACATTATACAACAGTTTTTAAACCAACAGAAGTTTTAATGATGATGACTGCATTTGCTTCAATGGAAACAGTTCATGTTGCTGCTTATTCACACCTTTTAGATACAATCGGAATGCCTGAGTCTGAATATTCTGCTTTCATGAAATATAAAGAGATGAAAGATAAATACGATTATATGCAAAATTTTAATGTAAATTCAAAAGAAGATATTGCTAAAACAGTTGCAGTATTTAGTGCATTTACTGAAGGACTTCAATTATTTGCAAGTTTTGCAATTTTGTTAAATTTTCCAAGACATAACAAGATGAAAGGTATGGGCCAAATTGTTACCTGGTCTGTAAGAGACGAAACTCTTCACTGCAATTCTATGATCAGAGTTTTTAAAGAATTCATTAATGAAAACCCTGAGATATGGACACCAAAATTAAAAAAAGAACTTTACGAAGCCTGCAGAACAATCATAGAGCATGAAGATGCTTTTATTGATTTAGCTTTCGAAATGGGTCCAATGGAGGGTTTAACAGCAAAAGACGTTAAAGATTATATTAGATTTATAGCTAATAGAAGATTAGTTCAGCTTGGTTTAGAGGCAATTTATGATGTTGATAAGAACCCTTTGGGCTGGTTAGACACTATGCTTAATGCTGTTGAGCACATGAACTTTTTTGAAGGCCGTGCAACAGAATACTCTAAAGCATCAACTCAAGGCACATGGGTAGAAGCATTTAGTTAATTTGAGATACAAAAAATACTTCCGAAAGACCAGCTTTAAGCAAAAAGATGTTGGTGATTTCTTTTTAGGCGAAATCCAGTCAAAAAAACCAAAAGTTTTTCTTGAAGTAGGAGTTTTTCACGGAGTTACAGCTAGAAATGTATGTGAATTACTTAACTATATCCACGGAAGTGATTTTAGATACATAGGTTTAGATCTATTTAATGAGAGTCAGGAAAATGTTAATGAAATTATACCTAATACTAAGTTTAATAATCCGTTAAAAACTATCTATTTTAGATTTATTAAAAAACAAGATCCTTACAGTTTAGAGGCAGTAAAGGATTTGCTTAAAAAATTTAAAAATAACATTTCTTTGCTAAAAGGTAATTCTAATACAATTTTAAAACAAATTGATATGACAAAAATAGATTATGTTTTTTTAGATGGAGGTCACGATTATCCAACAGTGTTAAATGATCTTAATAACTGTATTGAGGTCATAAATAATAATGGAACAATATTATGTGATGATTACGACCTTAGTTATGCTCCAGGTGTCAAAAAAGCTATAGATGAATTTGTTTCAAGTAATAAACTAAAATGTCAGATTATATGTAATAATAGATTTGCTAAAATAGAGAAAAACTAAATCATCTCTGATTTAATTCCAAAACTTTTCTGTGCTTATTTCCTTTGTAACTGGCAAGAGGTCTGATAAGTTTATTAGCAGCATGTTGTTCCATGATATGAGCTGACCAGCCAGTAATTCTTGAAATTACAAATATTGGTGTAAAAAAATCAGTATCAAAACCCATTAAGTGATAAGTAGGTCCTGTTGGATAATCAACATTCGGGTAAATATTTTTTTCTTTAATCATAACTCTTTCAACAATGTCATATATTTTCTCAAATTTTTTATCTTTTTTCAGTTTTGCAACTTTCCCAAAATATTTTCTCATTGTAGGAACTCTTGAATCACCTGATTTATAAACTCTGTGACCAAATCCCATTACAACTTCTTTATTTTTTAAAGCATTATTAATCCATTTTAATGCGTTCTCTGGTTTTTTAATTTTGTTCATCATATGCATTACTTCTTCATTAGCGCCACCATGTAATGGTCCTTTTAAGCTAGCAATAGCACCAGTAATTGCTCCATGAATATCTGATAAACTACTTGTTATAGTTCTTGCAGTGAATGTTGAAACATTAAAGCTGTGTTCTGCATACAATATTAAAGAAACATCAAAAGCTTTAACAATTTCTCTTTGTGGCACTTTACCAAAACACATATAAAAGAAATTTTCAGCAAAAGTTAGTTGTTTTTTTGGTTTAATTATTTTTTTACCTTTTCTAATTCTATAAAATGCTGCAAGAGCAGTTGGAGTCTTTGCAAATATTCTTAACGCTTTTCTAATGTTTGCTTCAGGAGAAGAGTCATGAGTTTCTTTATCCTCCAGTCCCATGACACTTACAGCTGTTCTAGCTACATCCATAGGATGAGATTTTTTTGGCATATGTTTAATTATTTCATACAAATTTTTTGATAAATCTCTATTAATTTTTTCTTCTTTCTCAAATTTTCTAAGTTCTATAGTATTTGGTAAATCTTTATTTAAAATTAAATAAGCCACTTCTTCAAATCTACAATACTCACATAAGTCCTGTGCAGCATACCCTCTGTAAGTAAGAGAATTAATTTCTGGCATAACTTTTGAAACTTCTGTTTCATCTACAACAATTCCTAGTAATCCTTTTTTTATATCTTCATTCATTATTCATGTCCTTCTGTACTAAAGTTGTAAATTTTTTCGTCTAATGAGTTATATTTCTCGTATTCAACAAGCTCATATAGTCTCTTTCTAGTCTGCATTTTATCAATTATGTTATTCTGATGTCCACTAACATAAATGTCTCTTAATCCGTCTTCTACATTTTTCATAGCAAGTCTTTGAGTGGTTACAGGATAAATGACAATATTAAACCCTATATTTTCTAATTCTTTATAATTAAATAATTTTGATTTTCCAAACTCGGTCATGTTAGCCAATAAATAACAACTAAGTTCTTTTCTTACTTTTTCAAAATCTTTTTCATCTTGCAGAGCTTCTGGAAAAATAATCTCAGCACCAGCATCTACATATGCTTTACATCTATCTATCATTTTATCCATCCCCTCAACACTTTTTGCATCAGATCTTGCAATTATTTTAAAATTTGGATCTTTTTTAGCAGATATGCACTCTTTAATTTTTTTAACCATAGCATCTGTTGAAATAAGTTCTTTATTATCAAGGTGACCACATCTTTTTCTCTCAATTTGGTCTTCTAAATGAACTCCAGTTATTCCAAATTCTTCAAATGTTTCAATTGTTTCTTTGCAAGATTTAAAACCCGTATCTATATCAACAATAGTAGGAAGATTTGTCACTCTGGATATTAAGTAAGATCTAGTACTTACGTCTTGTAAAGTAGTAAGTCCTATATCAGGAAAACCAAGATCATTCGCCATCACTCCACCAGATACATAGACAGCATCATATCCAATTTCTTCAACTAATTTTGCTGTAAGTGGATTATAAGCACCGGGCACTCTTAATATTTTATTAGATTTTAATTTTTCATTAAAATCTATTCTTTTTTGACTTGGTTCTTTATCTATAAAATGCAATTTAAAATCCTCGAGTTCTGTTGTGAGTGTTTTAATGGTTAAATTAAATTAATCAATATTAAAGATAATTTGAAATTATTTTTTCAATTCCAACAAAATCTTTAATTAGGTGATTATGATAAATTTCATCAATATTTTTTTCAGTATAACCATCTTCCAATAATATCATAGGTATTTCAGCAGCCTTTGCAGCTTTAGCATCGGTTTCGCTGTCGCCGATCATAATAGATTTACTTTTCTCACCGTCTAAAATTTCAATAACTGTAGTTAAATGTCTTGGATCTGGTTTACAATATTCAAAAGTATTATAACCAGCAACATATTCAAAGTAATTGTGAACCCCAATTTTCTGTAATAAATCAATAGCAAGATGTTCTGTTTTGTTTGTACATACTGCCATGGATATACTTTCTTTTTTGCACCAATTTAAAAAATCTTTAACACCCTTTAATAACTTGCTCTCATTTAAAATATTTTTACCATAGTAAGATATAAATTCATCAGTCATCTGGCTTTTTACTTTTTCATCAATAGATGTTAACTCTTTTTTTGCTTGACTCCAAATGGATCTTCCAATCATTGCATTTGCACCTTTTCCAACTGATGTTTTTAATTCCTCTAAAGATTTGGTAGGATAGCCAAATTTTCTCATTACATGGTTGTGAGCATGCATTAAATCTGGTGCTGTATCAACAAGTGTGCCATCTAGATCAAATAAAATAGTGAATTTTTGTTTCATTATAAAAGTATTTTAAAGAAATAATTTGTGAGTTAATTAAATTCTACACTTAATATAGTTAAAAATAAATGAAATCTTTTAATTCACAAAAAATTCAAATCAAGCTAAGAAATAAATTTTTAAAAGAAGGTGTAAAAATGTTAGGGGTTGAAACAATTTTTTTTTCCAAAGATACAAAAATTGGTAAGAATGTGTTGATTGAGCCCTATGTTGTTTTTGGTCCAAAAGTAAAAATTGGAAACAATGTTACAATTAAATCTTTTTCTCACTTAGAGGGGTGTAAGATTGAAAATAAAGTTGAGGTTGGTCCATATGCTCGAATTAGACCTGATACACTTTTAAAAGAGGGATCTAAAATTGGAAATTTTGTTGAAGTTAAAAAAAGTACTATAGGGAAAAAATCTAAAGTAAATCATTTATCTTACATTGGCGATACAGATATTGGTAAAGCTGCAAATGTTGGAGCAGGAACTATAACTTGTAATTATGATGGTACCAAAAAACATAAAACAAAAATTAAAGATAAAGTATTTATAGGCTCAAATTCTTCTTTAGTAGCACCTGTTATAATTGATAACGAAAGTATTATTGGGGCAGGTTCTGTTATTACTAAAAATGTAACTAAAAAATCTTTAGCACTTACCAGAGCTTTACAAACAGAAATCAAAAATTATAAGAAAAAAAAATAAATTATGTGTGGTATAATTGGTATTTCAAGTAACAAGTCTGTGTCAGTAAGTATTATAAACTCATTAAAAAAGCTAGAGTATAGGGGTTATGACTCTGCTGGAATAGCAACTCTTTTTGACGGAGAAATAACAGAGATAAAGTCTGAAGGCAGAGTAGATGTTTTAGAGGAAAATTTTGACTTAAAAAATTTAAAAGGGAATATTGGAATTGGTCATGTTAGATGGGCTACTCATGGAGCACCAAATAGTATTAATGCTCACCCCCATTCTTCCGATAATGTTTCTGTCGTACACAATGGAATTATTGAAAATTCAACTATATTAAAAAAATATCTGACGAGTAAAGGCCATATATTTAAATCTCAAACTGATACTGAGGTTATAGTACATTTAATTACAGAGAATTTAAAAACTGATGAATTAGAATTAGCTATTACAAAAACATTAAAACAGCTTCATGGAAGTTTTGCCCTAGGAATTATTTTTAAGGATTGTCCAAACTTAATTGTTGGGGCCAGAAGAGGCTCACCATTGGCTGTTGGTTATGGACCAAATGAAAATTATTTAGGATCAGACTCATATGCATTAAAGGCGATGACAAATAAAATTACATATCTTGATGATGGTGAATTTTGTATTATTAGAAATGATCAAGTACTTTTTTTTAATGAGGATGGAAAAAAGATAAATAAAAAAATTATGGAACTTTCTTCGGATCAATCTAGCTATGAAAAAGGTGACTTTAAACATTTTATGGCTAAAGAAATCGAAGAGCAACCAACAACAATTAAAACTGGAATTAAAGAATATATAGATAAAACAAATTCAGAGATAAATATTTATAATTTTCCATGGAAAATAGATGAAATTAATTCAATTACTTTAATTGGTTGTGGCACTGCTTACCATTCATGTTTAATGGCAAAATATTGGTTTGAAGATTTAACTCAACTTGACGTTAATATTGATATTGCCTCAGAATTTAGATACCGAAAAAATAGATTTAAAAAAGACTCTTTGTATATATTTGTATCACAATCTGGAGAAACAGCAGATACTTATGCAGCACTAGACCTATGTAACAAAAACAACATGAAAACTTGTGCTGTAGTTAATGTAATTGAAAGCTCGATTGCAAGAGACTCTAATTTTGTATTGCCAATTCATTGTGGACCAGAAATTGGTGTTGCATCAACAAAAGCTTTTTTAGGCCAAATATTAATTTTATATATTTTAGCTTTAAAATTTGGAGACTTAAGAAAAGAAATTAACAAAGAATATTATACAAATAAGATTAAAGACTTACTTAATTTACCAAGTTTGATTGAAAAGTCTTTATTAATAGATAATGATATTCAGGCAATATCTTCCACTTTTAATGAAGCAAAAGGTTCAATGTTTTTAGGTAGAGGTTTTTCATATCCTATTGCACTTGAAGGTGCTTTAAAATTAAAAGAATTATCTTATGTTCATGCAGAAGGTTATCCGGCTGGTGAAATGAAACATGGTCCATTGGCATTGATAGAAGATGGAATGCCGGTTGTAGTTTTGGCCCCGAGAGATAGTTATTATAAAAAAACAATTTCAAACATGCAGGAAGTAATAGCAAGAGGTGCAAAAGTTTTATTAATTACAAACAAGAGTAAAGATGAAATTATTTCTGAGAATATTTGGGAAACAATTGAAGTAGAAAATACAAACGATGATTTATTACCTTTTCTTTTGACTATACCTCTACAAAAACTAGCTTATTACTCAGCTCTACAAAAAGGATATGACATCGATAAGCCAAGAAATTTGGCAAAATCTGTCACTGTTGAATAAAGTATAAACTCTGTTAAAACACTTTCAGGTTGCATATGAAAAATTGGAAAAAAAATAGTTGGAGAAAATATCCTGTCAAACACATACCAGAGTATCCTGATAAAAAAGAATTGGATACTGTTCTGGATAAAATAGGAACGTTTCCACCATTAGTTTTTGCAGGAGAGACTAGACATTTAAAAGATCAACTTGCTGAAGTTGTAGACGGAAAAGCTTTTCTTCTTCAAGGCGGAGACTGTGCTGAAAGTTTTGCTGAATTTAATCCAGACAATATAAGAGATACATTTAAACTATTGTTACAGATGTCGTTAGTTTTAACATATTCAGCGTCCTTACCGGTTGTGAAACTTGGAAGAATTGCTGGTCAATTTTCAAAACCGAGAAGTTCACCAATTGAGTCAAAAAATGGAGTTGAGCTTCCTAGTTATTTAGGAGACAATATTAATGGAATGGAATTTACTGAAAAAGCAAGAATTCCTGATCCTAAAAGATTATTTAAAGCTTATTCTCAATCAGCTGCAACGCTTAATCTTATAAGAGCATTTTCAAAAGGAGGTTTTGCAGATTTAAACAAAGTGCATTTGTGGAACCTAGATTACATTAAAAAAAGTCCACAAGCTAAAAAATTTAAAGAACTTGAAGACAAGATTGCTGATGCAATAGCTTTTATGAGAGCATGTGGAATTACATCAGATTTTAATAACAGACTTTATACTGTTAATTTTTGGACGTCACATGAGGCATTATTATTACCTTTTGAAGAGTCAATGACAAGAACAGACTCTACGACAGGTGAATACCATGATACCTCAGCTCATTTTGTCTGGATTGGAGATAGAACTAGGCAATTAGATGGTGGACATGTTGAATTTTGTAGAGGAATAGAAAATCCAATTGGAATTAAGTGTGGACCAACTTTAAAAGCTGATGATCTTATAAATTTGTGTAATAGGATTAATCCATTAAATGAAAAAGGTAAAATTACTCTAATATCAAGATTTGGAGCAGATAACGTATCAAAACATTTACCTAAACTTATTCGAGCAATTAAAAAAGAAGGACTTAATGTAATTTGGTCTTGTGATCCATGTCATGGTAACACTATACAAGCAGTTACTGGATTTAAAACAAGACCTTTTAATAAAGTTTTAAAAGAAGTTAAAGATGTTTTTGCTTGTCATCAAAGTGAAGGAAGCTATGCAGGAGGCCTTCATATTGAGCTTACCGGTCAAAATGTAACAGAATGTATAGGAGGTGCTCAAAAAATATCTGAGCAAGATCTATCATCAAGATATCATACTCATTGCGACCCAAGATTGAATTCAAATCAGGCTTTGGAATTAGCATTTTTAATATCAGATGAGATTAAAAAGAATAGCTCTTATTCAAAAAATGCAAATAGAGCGGCATCTTAAAACATTGCAAAATCATAAATAATTAATATTTAAATAGTATGAATACTTCTGAAAAAGCTAAATTTATTTCTAATTGGATTAAAGATTATGCTAATAAAATGCCATCTAAAGCAGAGTCTTTAGTAATAGGTATATCAGGGGGAATAGACTCCTCAGTATCAAGCACTTTAAGTGCTATGACAGGTTTAAAAACAATTGTTTTATCCATGCCGATTAAGCAAAAATCCTACCAGCATGATTTAAGTTTAAAACATCAAGAATGGTTAGTTAAAAATTTTAAAAATGTTGAAGGACACACAGTTAACTTAGATGAATTATTTTTAGCTTTTAGTGCCAGTTTATCTAAATTTGATAACGAACATGGGATGGCAAATTCAAGAGCAAGATTAAGAATGACAACTCTTTACCAGGTAGCTGCTGCTAATAAAGGTATTGTTGTAGGAACAGGAAACAAAGTCGAAGATTTTGGAGTAGGGTTTTATACTAAGTATGGAGACGGTGGAGTTGATATATCACCAATAGCTGACTGTAATAAAACTCAAATTTGGGAACTAGGAAAGGAACTTGGAATTTTAAAAGAAATAATTGAAGCTGCACCAACTGATGGATTATGGGATGATGGTAGAACTGACGAAGGTCAACTAGGTTTAAAATATGAAGAATTAGAGGAGGCTATGGTTAATCCCAATTCTCCGAATCGAGCTAAATACGAAACCATAAGAAAACAAAATATGCATAAAATGGAGCCTATTCCAGTATGCATAATTCCAAATTAATCAAATAGATTCACAAATCTATTTTTTAAGTATATTCCTAAAATCATGAGTAATGATATTTTTTTAACTAATAATCTAAGCAACAAAAAAGAAAAATTTGTTCCCATAGATAAAAAAAATATTAGAATGTACGTTTGTGGTCCAACCGTATACGACGATCCTCATATTGGTAATGCAAGACCAATAGTTATTTTCGACATTCTTTATAAAATTTTTAAGAAAAAATATTCAAAAGTTACTTATGTTAGAAATATAACTGATATTGACGATAAAATTATAAATTCATCAAAGAAAAAAAATATTTCAATTTCTGAATTGACCAAGACTGTAATTAATAGTTTTGACAAAGATTGTAATTACTTAAATTGTGATATCCCCACACATCAACCTAAAGCAACAGAGCATATAGATATAATGATCGAAATGATTTCTGACTTAACAAAAAAAGGATTTGCTTATGAGGAAAATCAGCATGTGTATTTTGAAGTAAATAAATTTAAAGATTATGGAAAACTTTCAAATAAAAATCTTAATGAATTAATTGCTGGTTCAAGAGTTGAAGTAAGTGATAATAAAAAAAATTCACAAGATTTTGTTCTATGGAAACCTTCTAAAAATGATGAGCCTTCTTGGGAGTCACCTTGGGGCAGAGGAAGACCTGGTTGGCATTTAGAATGTTCTGCTATGTCAAAAAAGCTTCTTGGAAATGAATTTGATATTCATGGAGGTGGTATAGACTTAATGTTCCCACACCATGAAAACGAAATTGCACAATCAAGGTGTGCAAATGATACAAAAGTTTTTGCAAATTATTGGTTGCATAATGCATTCTTAACAATGTCCAATGAAAAAATGGCTAAATCGCAAGGAAATATTTTAAAAATAAAGGATTTTAGGAATAAGATAAGTGGTCAAGTATTAAGATTGGCTTTAATGAGTGCACATTATAAACAACCATTGGACTGGAATGATAAACTTTTAAAAGATTGTCAAAATACAATTAGTAAATGGTATAATGTTTACTCATCTGATAATCATAAAGAAAAAGTTGATGATGATACTCTAAAACCACTTTATGACGATTTAAATACACCAGGCTACATTGCCAACCTCCATAAATTGTATGAGAAAGCACAAAAAGGTAATTCAACTGACAAAGCATTATTTACCTCTGCATGTAATTTTGTAGGTTTATTGAATGAAACAGAGATCGAATGGTTAGAATTTAGGAAAAATAAACTTTCAATAAATGAAGCTGAAATTTTAGATAAAATTAATCAAAGAAATAAAGCTAGGGAAGATAAAAACTATAAAGAAGCAGATAAAATAAGAGATGAGCTTTTCGACAAAGGTGTTTTAATAGAAGATAAAGATGGTAAAACCACGTGGAAATTTAAATGAGTAAAGAGCAACTATATATATTTGACACCACTCTTCGAGACGGAGCACAAACGCAAGGTGTAGATTTTTCAATTGATGACAAAGAGAAAATATCATCTTCTTTAGATGAGCTTGGTGTTGATTATATAGAAGGGGGTTGGCCCGGAGCAAACCCAACTGATACCGAATTTTTTAACAAAGACCACAATTTTAAATCAGCTAACTTAACTGCTTTTGGAATGACTAAAAAATCAGAACATAGCGCTGAAAATGATCCAATGTTATCTTCTTTAATTAATTCAAAAAGTAAATCAGTTTGCTTATTTGGAAAGTCATGGGATTTTCAAGTAGACATAGCGCTTGGTATTTCAAAAGAGGAAAACCTAAACAATATTACTGAAAGTGCAAAACACATCGTTAAATCAGGTAAAGAATTTATGTTTGATGCTGAACATTTTTTTGATGGATACAAAGCAAATGCTGATTATGCGCTTGCTTGTATAAAATCTGCTTATTATAATGGAGCAAGATGGATAGTCCTGTGTGATACAAATGGTGGAACACTTCCTCATGAAGTTGAAAAAATTATCTCAGATGTCACAAAACATGTACCAGGAAAAAATTTGGGAATTCATGCTCACAATGATACAGAAAATGCAGTTGCAAATAGTTTAACTGCAGTTCAAGCTGGTGTAAGACAAGTTCAAGGAACTATAAATGGGTTAGGTGAAAGATGTGGTAATGCAAATTTAACATCTTTGATTCCAACTTTTTTTTTAAAAAAAGATTTTTATGAAAATTACAAACTAAATATTAAACGCAAAAATTTGAAAAATTTAACACAATGCTCTAGATTATTAGATGAATTACTCAATAGAAAACCTAATAAGCACTTACCATATGTTGGTGCATCTGCTTTTTCTCACAAAGGAGGAATGCACGTTTCAGCTGTTCAAAAGGATCCAAAAACTTATGAACACATAAATCCTGAGGAGGTAGGAAACTCGAGAAATATAGTTGTTTCAGACCAATCAGGGCAGTCTAATATTATGTCTAGATTAAATTCAATAGGAATAAAGGTAGAGAAAAATGATCCTAAAATAAAAAAACTTCTTGAAGAGGTAAAAGATAGAGAATTTATAGGATATAGTTACGACGGTGCAGATGCTTCTTTTGAATTACTGGCAAGAAGATTAATGGGCGACATACCAAGATATATTTCAATTAATGAATATGATGTTTCTGTTAAAAAGGACAAATCGGGAGAAATTATTTCTTATGCAAAGGCCAAATTAGAAGTTGATGGCCAAAAAATATTATGCGAGGGAGAAGGGAATGGACCGGTTAATGCTTTAGATAACGCAATTAGAAAAAATGTTAATAAACTTGATAAGTATTCAGAATATTTAAAAGATTTAAGATTAGTGGATTATAAGGTAAGAATTTTAAATACGGGAACTGAAGCGGTAACTAGAGTTAGTATTGAAAGCACAGACTCCGAAGGATTAAATTGGTTTACAATAGGTGTCTCACCAAATATTATAGATGCATCTTTTAAGGCACTCATCGATAGTTTAGATTACAAATTATTTAAAGATAAAGCTCCAGCTAGTCTTTAGGCATGAAGATTAAAAAATTTTCTACCGTACCTTTAGATATCAATGAGAGAATTGGTGCAAAACCAGTTGTTTGTTATCCAAATAATAAGATTGAAGAAAAAAACTTAAATATTTTACATTTAGCTCGAAAAAATTTGAATAAAAAAAATGAAATAATAATTTCTCCAAGAGAGGCTAAAACATTTCAAGTTCAAAGGGGCGAATTCTTTAGAATAGAAAGCATAGAAGGACCTCAAGTAGGAGATTTAAATCTTTTTAATTTAAATAACTTAAATGAAAAATTTTATTCTGGGAAAACTAGAGCACTCTATGGAACACACCTTTCAGTAGGGGATAAAATGTTTAGTAACTTCCCTTTTTTAAGATCTTTAGCAACTATTACATGGGATACACTAGATTGGTATGATTATGATAATGATGGTGGATCTGTACATGATGTAATTGGAACTAGATGCGACCCTTATACTTCAAAACTTTTATCGGGTAACGATTATCATTATTGCTGTCATTCAAACCTAACTAGAGCATTAGTTAAAGAAAAAAAATTTAAAATTGATGAAGCTGAAAAAATGGTTCATGATGTTTTAAATGTTTTTATGTTAACTGGATTTACTAATGATACTAAACAATATTTTATGAAAGCAAGTCCTGTGAGACCAGGTGATTTCTTAGAATTTTTTGCGGAGACTGATTTATTAGGAGTTCTATCAGCTTGTCCTGGTGGAGATTGTGGATCTGAACATTCCTCTGATACAGCAAAATGTTATCCATTAAAAGTGAGTATATGGCAAACGGATGAAAAATATTTAAAAGATTTAGATACATCTGAAATTTCAAATTATGACAGAAGTCATGGTATAGAATAGTGATGTCAAATAATAATATTTCATTTATTTTACATAAACCTCAACTATCAGAAAATATTGGTGCTTGCGCAAGAGCTATGAAAAACTTTAATTTTCAAAAAATGATTGTTGTAGACCCTAAACCCATTTACCCAAATGATAAAATTTTAGCAACATCTGTGGGAGCAAAAAATATTATAAAAAAAAGTAAAAATTTTAATACCTTGCAGTCTGCTTTAAAAAATATTGATTTAGTAATTGCTACTTCAGCGAGATTTAGAAATAAAAATGTTAAACATATTCAGTTAGAGGATTTACGAAAGATTGATTATAAAAAAAAAGTGGCTTTCTTGTTTGGGTCTGAGGCTTCAGGACTATCAAATAATGAGATAAGTTATGCAAATTATACTCTCCAGATTCCAACTCACCCTGATTTTAAATCTCTGAACTTATCTCATAGTTTAATTATAATTGCTCAATTTGTACATAGCATCATTAATTCAAAGGTTTTTAGTTTTAAAAAATCTAAAAAAATAAAGTCAGCCTCAAAAAAAGACTTATTATCAATGACCAATTTGTGTATCAAAAATTTAGAGGACATAGGGTTTTTCAATCCAAAAGAAAAGAAACCTATAATGCTGCAGAACTTAAGAAATATTTTTTATAGGATGGAATTATCCGCAAAGGAAACTCGTATTTTATCAAGTGTATTTGCAAGTTTAGGAAAAAAACGTTGATTGACAAAACAATGAGTAAGTTTATAACCGCCCATATTAAATGACTAAAAGATTAAACTCTAAACATAAAGTAGATAGAAGGTTAAAGGTTAACCTTTGGGGAAGACCAAAAAGTCCATTTAACACTAGAGCTTATGGACCAGGTCAACATGGGCAAACTAGAACGTCAAAACCTTCGGATTATGGAATTCAATTACAAGCTAAACAAAAACTAAAAGCTTATTATGGTAACATAAACGAGAGACAATTTAGAAATATTTATAAAAAGGCAGTAATGCTAAAAGGTGATACTGGTGAAAATTTAATAGGTTTACTTGAAAGAAGATTAGATGCAGTAATTTATAGAGCAAAATTCGCAACAACGATATTTTCAGCTAGACAATTAATTAACCATGGACATGTTAAGGTTAATGGTAAAAAAGTTAACATTGGAAGTTATTTGGTGAAAGAGGAAGACTCTATAGAGATAAGAGATAAGTCTAAACAGTTAGCGATTATTGATATTGCTCTTGCTAATAAGGAGAGAGAAACACCAGAATATCTTCAAATGGATGAAAAAAATAAGAAATTTAAATTTGTAAGAATTCCTAAATTTGAAGAAGTTCCATATCCAATTGTAATGGAACCAAACTTGGTTATAGAATATTACTCAAGATAATTGAGCCATAAAATTCAAAACACTAGTTTAATTTTATTAATAATCTACCTAGTCGTAGGTATTTATTTAAGTTTAAATACTGGAATATCACATGATGAATATCACGAACAATTAAATTGGGAAATTAACATCAAGGCAATAAAAAATTTTTATGAAACTGGTACTTATAAAGATTTATTAGAATACAAAGATAGATACCACGGAATTGGCTTTAATTTTTTAAGCCAACCTTTTCAATATTTAATCAAAGATCTTTTATTGAGTTACCTAGATGTAAATGAATATGGGTCTATTTTAATATCTAAGCATCTAGTAATATTTACTTTGTTTTTTATATCAGGATTATTTTTTTACAAAATATGTCTAATTTTTTTTAATAATAAAAATTTTGCATTAATTTCTTTATTTTTATTTTTATTATATCCATACTTTTTAGGTCACTCTTTAATAAATCCCAAAGATATTCCATTTTTATCTTTTTGGATTATCAGTACCTTTATTACATGCAAAATTTTAAAAAAACTTTATAAAGAAGAGACAGTCCCAATTAAATATTTAGTTTATTTATCTATTTCTACCTCTTTTTTAATTTCCATAAGAGTTGTAGGTTTTTTGATTTTGCTACAGTTTCTTATTTTCATTATTACTTTTTGTGAAATTAAAAATAAAAGTTTTTTAAATCTTCTTAAAAATAATATTAAAAATCTTATAATATTATTTTTTAATCTTGCTTTTTTTACATATCTTTTAAATCCTATTTTCTGGCACGACCCCAGAGAAGTAGTCAACTCCTTGATATGGATGAGTAAATATCAACAAGATGTAAGCACCTTAACACTTGGTGAGTATATGAAAGCGTTAAATTTACCAGCCAGTTATTATTTTATATGGCTATTTTTTAAGTTACCAATTTTAATAATTTTAGGATTTTTTTTGTTTCCTTTAATAGAAAAAAAACTTCTTAAAAATAACTTAAATAAGATTTTAACATATTCACTAATTTTCACTTGTTTAATAATTTTGTTACTTTTCATTTTGCTTGATGTTGCAATATATAATGAAATTAGACATTTGATGTTTTTAATTCCTCTTATTTTCTTAATTTCATTAAATAATTTGTATATGTGGAGTAGGAAATTTTTTTATTTTTCAGGTGTTTTATTTATTATTTTTTTTGTAATAGAAAATATATCTATCAATCCCTATCAATATACATGGATGAATTCATTTTCAAAATTTTACAAAATAAATAAAAACTTTGAAGTTGATTATTGGGGTATTAGCAATAAGAATTTATACAATAAAATTGTTAAACATTCTTCTAAAAATAATTTCAATAAAAATAATTGTGTATATGGCGATCTGTATTCAAATGTTTTCCTAGAAAAACAAAACTTTAAATGTTTTAAAATGTATAGTGAATTAGATGCTGCTAAGCTGCGTCCTTATTATGTGATGAAAAATCATAGAAACCTTAAAAGATCTAATCCAAAAGATTGTAAATTAATCAGTAGTGAGGTTTTTAAGTATTCATTTAGCGACCAAACAATTAATGTTGGATCGGCATGGTATTGCGATTAATTTTCACTATTATTTAATTCAATAGTAATTTTTTGAATAAATTTATTTATTAATCTGGCATCTTCTTTTGACAGATATCTATCTTTTTTTATAGCTTTTTTAATTTCTTCTCTTAACTTTTCTACTCCTTCTTTTCGGCCTTCTTTACTCAGAAAAATTTCACTTTGGTCAGTAATTTGTTTGATTTGTTTGGAAATAGTGAACTCATAAATGACAACAATAGCAATAATTACAATGATGGTTTTATAAATGAATTGTTTCATTATTTGTGAAAGAGGATGTTAGTTTTTACTTTTAAAGTTAATACCTTTGCTTTCAAATAGTTTTACCAATTCTCCAGTTTCAAACATTTCTTTAACTATATCACACCCACCAACAAACACGTTTTTAACATATAATTGCGGAATTGTAGGCCAGTCACTATAAACCTTGATACCTTCTCTAAGATTTTGGCTTTCTAAGACATTTATTCCTTTAAATTTTACTTCAAGCACTTTTAAAATATTGGATGTGGCCATTGAAAATCCACATTGAGGAGCATCTGGGGTTCCCTTCATAAATAAGCAAACTTCGTTATTTTCAATTTCATTTTTAATTAAATCATTCGTTTGTTGGTCCATTTTAATTTTCCTTTGTTTTTATTGCTAAAGCATGTAATTCGTTACCCATTCTACCTTTTAATGAATTGTATACCATTTTATGTTGTTCAATTTTACTTTTTCCTGAAAATTGAGATGAAGTTATGGTAGCAGAATAGTGATTTCCATCACCAGCTAAATCTTGTATTTCTACGATAGCATCGGGCATTGCTTCTTTAATTAAACTTTCAATTTCATTCAAATTCATTGCCATTAGCTACTCATATAATCCTTTAACCACCTTGTATTAAACCCTTTTAATTCGTCAATTGTAACTTTTGTCTTTTCATTCAATAATAGCATATTTTCGTTGATTGTTCCAAGTTCATCATAATGTACTGCATTTTTGTTTAATATATCAAGGACCTTTTTTTGATCTTTCTTACTAATTTCAACAATGTATCTTCCTTGATCTTCTGCAAAGAAATATTCTATTTCGCTAATTAAGTATTTTGGTTTTTTAAGATTAATACCCTTATTACCTTTAATACACATTTTTGAAATTGCAGTGATTATACCACCTAAAGAAATATCATGAGCACTTTTAATTAAATTTGCATCAATTAACTTTAACAGTGTTTCACCATTATTTTTTTCATTAAATAGATTTATTTCTGGTGGAGGACCATTTTTTTCATTTAATATAACTCTTGCAAATAAACTTTGATCAATATGACCCTCAGTTTTTCCAATAACTAAGACAACATTATCAACTTCCTTGAAATCCATAGTGATCATTTTAGAATAATCTTTTATAAGTCCAACTCCACCTATAGATGGAGTGGGCTTAATCCCTTGATCTTTTGTTTGATTATAGAAAGAAACATTTCCAGATACTACAGGAAATTTCAAATAAGAACTTGCTTCTCCAATACCCTGAACACATTCAACAAACTCACCCATGTTTTCCTCATTTTCAGGACTACCAAAATTTAAACAATTTGTAATAGCAATAGGTTTTGCTCCAACAGATATTAAATTTCTAAAACTTTCACATACCACTTGTTTTCCTCCAGTAAGAGGATGGGCCCAACAATATACTGCAGATGAATCAACCGATGCAGCAACTGCTTTATTGGTTCCATGAACCCTAACTACACCAGAGTCTCCACCAGGCTTTTGAATTGTGTCTCCCATCACAGTGTGATCATATTGCTGCCAGATCCATTCTTTACTACATATATTTGGATTAGCTAAAACTTTTTTTAAAACCTCAATTATTTTTAAGTTATTAATATCATCTTTATTAATTTTATTTTTTTTTGGAAGTTTTGCTTTTTTCCATTTACGATCATACATTGGTGAATTTTCAACAAGAGTATTTACTGGTATGTCTGCAACTTTTTCTTTATCAAAAAAAAGTTCGATTTTTTTTGAGTTAGTTGTTTTTCCAATTATAGCAAAATCCAAGTTCCATTTATCAAATATTTTTTTTGCTTGATCTTCTTTTCCATTTTCTAAAACAATCAACATCCTCTCTTGGCTTTCTGAAAGCATGATTTCATAAGGGGTCATTTTTGTTTCTCTACAAGGCACTTTATTTAAATTTATTTCTATACCCAGATTTCCTTTTGAGGCCATTTCAATACTTGAGGAAGTTAGACCTGCCGCTCCCATATCTTGAATAGCAATAATTGAGTCTCCTTCCATTAATTCCAAACATGCTTCAAGTAAAAGTTTTTCTGTAAAAGGATCACCGACTTGGACGGTCGGTTTTTTTTCCTCAATTTTATCATCAAAACTAGCAGAAGCCATACTTGCTCCATGAATACCATCACGACCTGTCTTAGATCCAACGTATATTACAGGCTTGTCTAAACCTGCAGCTTTTGAATAAAAAATCTTATCTTTTTTAACTAATCCTAAGGTCATTGCGTTTACTAGAATATTCCCGTTATAAGAACTGTCAAAACTGGTTTGTCCTGCAACAGTTGGAACTCCCATGCAATTTCCATATCCTCCTATTCCATGTACAACACCTCTTAATAGATTTTTTGTTTTTTTATGCTGAGTTGAACCAAAGTGAATTGAATTTAAATTGGCTATTGGTCTAGCACCCATGGTAAACACATCTCTCATTATTCCACCAACTCCAGTGGCAGCACCTTGATAAGGTTCAATGAAAGAAGGATGGTTATGACTTTCAATTTTAAAAACAATTGCATCATTATCTCCAATGTCTACTACTCCAGCATTTTCACCAGGCCCTTGAATAACTTGTTTACCTTTTGTTGGTAATTTTTTTAAATGTAATCTTGATGATTTATAGGAACAGTGTTCGTTCCACATTGCTGAAAAAATTCCTAACTCTGTAATGTTAGGAGTTCTTTTTAAAAGTTGACAGATTTTTTTATACTCATCTTCTTTTAATCCATGATCGATAGCTATTTTTTTGTTTACAATCATTTTAAATTATTAATTAAGTTTTTAAAAAAAAGAGAGCCATCTTCACCTGACAAAGAAGGGTCAATCATCCTTTCAGGATGAGGCATCATTCCCAAAACATTTTTTTCTTTATTAAAAATTCCAGCAATATTTTTTACAGATCCGTTGGGATTAAATAATTCTTCAATTTTGCCTTCGTTATTGCAATAATTGATTGCAACTTGAGCATTGTCTTCAATTTTTTTTAATTGATCATTTGTACAAAAATAGTTTCCCTCATTATGAGCGATGTGTAGTTCTAATATATTGTTATTAATATTTTTAAAATAAGCATTATTTTTATTGCTAATTTTAACAAAAACATTTTTACAAATAAATTCTAAATATTTATTTCTTAATAAAACTCCAGGCACTAATCCTGTTTCAACTAAAATTTGAAAACCATTACAAATACCCATCACCATTCCACCAGAATTTGCAAAATTAATTACAGATTGCATAATTTTAGATTTAGAGGCCATGCTTCCACATCTTAGATAATCCCCATAAGAAAAACCACCAGGTAAAACTACCAGGTCACTTTTTGGTAATTCAACATCTTGATGCCAAACCATTTTGTTTTTAAAACCAAATTTTTTCAGAGCAACATCCATATCTCTATCACAATTAGATCCTGGAAATGTGATAACTGCTGATTTCATCAATTACAGTGCATCAATAATTTTGTAATTTTCAATTACAAGATTAGCTAAAAGTTTTTTGCACATTTCTTCAACTTTATCTTTTGCTTTTTTAGGATTTGTTTCTTTAGTATCAATTTCAAAATATTTACCTTGTCTTACCTCATTGACATCATTAAAGCCCATACCATCGAGGGCTTGATGAATAACTTTACCTTGAGGATCTAAAACATCTTTTTTAAGTGTTATAATTACTGATATTTTCATTTGCGCTTTCTTTTAACTGAAGATAGTTTTGTTACATTGACTGCGCTTAAGTTGGATTGTTCATGAAGAATTCCTAGTCTTTTTGCGACTTCAGTATAAGCTGGAATTAGATCTCCAAGATCTTTTCTAAATCTATCTTTATCTAATTTTTTGTCAGTTAAACTGTCCCATAACCTGCAAGTATCAGGACTTATTTCGTCAGCTAAGATTACATCTTTTTTTCCGTTAGTATCCAGTCTTCCAAACTCTAATTTAAAGTCTATAAGCTTTATTCCAACACCTCTAAACATTCCAATCATAAAATCATTTACTCTTAAAATCATTTTTTTAACTTTTTCTATTTCTTTTTTAGACGCCCAATCAAAAGCAAGGATATGTTCTTCAGCAATTAATGGATCTCCAAGTTTGTCATCTTTTAAGCAATATTCGATTAAAGGCTCTTTTAAAATAGTTCCATCTTCAATTCCAAGACGTTTTGTTAAAGATCCTGTTGCAATATTTCTTACAATAAATTCAATAGGAATTATTTCAACAAGTTTAACAACTTGCTCACGCATATTTAATCTTTTAACTAAGTGATTTTTGATACCTATTTGCGAAAGGCTTGAAAGTATGTGTTCAGAAATTCTATTGTTTAAAACACCTTTTCCTTCAATAATAGATTTTTTTTGATTATTAAAAGCTGTTGCATCATCTTTAAAATATTGAATTACCAAGTCTTTATCTGATGTAGCATAAATAATTTTAGCTTTTCCTTCGTATAATTTTTTCCCTTTTTTCATTATTTAAAAACTCTTCTAAAGATTAAGTTTACATTTTTAAAATGTTTAGAGTAACTGAAAATAGATTTAAGTCTTTTTTGAGAAATTTTAGTCATGATTAATTTATCCTTTAAAAGAACATCATATAAATTTAGATTTTCCGCAAAACACTTTTTTGCATAGCTCTGAACCATTTTATAGGATTTTTCTCTGCTTAACCCAGATTTTGTTAGTTCTAACATTACCTCTTGAGAAAAAATTAAACCTTTAGTTATATTTAAATTTTCAAGCATTTTTTTTGGATAAACAATCATATTATCTAAGATATTCGTAAGTCTAGCTAAAGCAAAGTCTGTTGTGATATTGGCGTCTGGACCAATGTTTCTCTCAACACTTGAATGAGATATATCTCTCTCATGCCATAGGGCAATATTTTCTAATGCAGGCATAACCATACTTCTTACCATTCTTGCTAGCCCAGTTAGGTTTTCACTTAAAATAGGATTTTTTTTGTGAGGCATAGCAGATGAACCTTTTTGTTTTTTTGAAAAATATTCCTGCAATTCGTAAACCTCTGTTCTCTGCAAGTGTCTAATTTCAATAGCAACTCTCTCAATTGAACCTGCAATAATTCCTAAAACCGAAAAATAAAATGCGTGTCTATCTCTAGGAATAATTTGAGTTGAAATTGGTTCAACTTTTAGACCTAATTTCTTTGCAACGTGTTTTTCAACATCAGGATTGATGTTGGCAAATGTCCCAACAGCTCCTGAAATTGCACATGTAGATACTTCATCGATAGCATTTGCCAATCTGTTCCTATTTCTCTTAAATTCCTCGTAAAATGAGGCTAATTTTAAACCAAACGTAATTGGTTCTGCGTGAATACCATGACTACGTCCCATACAAGGAGTTAGTTTATATTTTTTTGCTTGTCTTTTAAGAACTTTTAAAATTTGATCTATATCTTTTAAAATGATTTTTCCTGATTGGACTAATTGAATGTTAAAACTAGTATCCAAAACATCTGAGGAAGTCATTCCTTGATGAAGGTATCTAGCTTTAATTCCTGCTTTTTCAGTAACAGATGTTAGAAACGCAATCACATCATGTTTAACTTCGGACTCTATTTTATGAATTCTTGATACATTAATTTTAGTTTTTTTTCTAACAACAGACGCAACACCTCTAGGAATTTGTCCGAGCTTTTCCATTGCTTCTGCAGCAGCAATTTCAACATCTAGCCAGATTTTATATTTATTTTCTTCTGACCAAATATCAGTTAACTGTTTACGCGAGTATCTTTTTATCATTAATTATAAGTATGGAGGCTTTGAATAACCTTTAGCAGATTCTGTAAAGATTTCATAACCATTTTCAGTAATTCCTAACGTATGTTCAAATTGAGCAGATAAAGATTTATCTTTTGTAACTGCTGTCCAACCATCATTTAACATTTTTACATCATATTTTCCTGAGTTAATCATTGGTTCAATAGTAAAAGTCATTCCAGGTCTAAGTTCCATACCTGTATTTTTGCTGCCATAATGTAAAATATTAGGAGCTTCATGAAATGTTGTGCTAATACCATGACCACAAAAATCTCTTACTACAGAAAAGCCTTTTTCTTCAACATATGACTGAATTGTGTATCCAATATCACCTAATTTTATTCCTGGTCTTAAAATTTTAATTGCTCTCATCATTGACTCGTAAGTTGTCTCGATTAAGTTATTTAATTTAACTGGAGTTTTGCCAATACAAAACATTCTACTAGTGTCACCATAATGCTCATCAACAATTGCAGTAACGTCTACATTAACTGCGTCACCATCTCTTAAAATTCTATCAGAAGGTATGCCGTGACAAACAACATGATTTAAAGATGTACATAGTGATTTTGTAAATCCTCTGTAATAAAGTGGAGCAGAGTAGCCTCCATTATCTCTGATAAATTCATATCCTAATTTATCTATGTAATCTGTACTTACACCTTCCTTAATATTTTCTGTCAACATATCCAAGGTCCTCGCTGCAAGATTACCTGCAACTTTCATCTTTTTAAATTTTTCTTTATAATCACTCATCTATTATTTTAAGTTTTTGATCTATAAAAATTCTTTTTGAACTTATGTTGCATCTGTAAGCTAAAAAATTTACTCCTGCTTTTTTAGCTAGCAAATAATTTTTATAATACTGCTCATCTATATCTTTAGCTATTTTAAAATATTTCATATTCTGAATTTGAACTAAAAATAATAGATAGCTTTTATAACCTTTTTTTATGGCATCAATAAGAGTTAATAGATGTTTTGATCCTCTTGAAGTTACAGCATCAGGAAATTCAGCAGTATTTTTGTCTCTAAATAAAGTAACATTTTTAACTTCTACGAAGCTTTTTTGGCTTTTTTTTTCTAATAAAAAATCAAATCTGGACTCTTTATTAAAAAATACCTCTGGTTTAATAACGTCGTTGTTTTTAAGTTCATTGATTAGGTTATTTTCTAAACCATGCTGTGCAATTCTATTAGCCATGTGAGTATTAACTCCAACCAAATTATTTCTTGAATTTATGATCTCTAGTCCAAACTTAAGTTTTCGCTTAGGATCATTATTTGGAAGTAAATAAACTTCGTTACCCTTATCTAATAAGCCTTTCATTGATCCTGTATTTGGGCAATGAGCTGTGACAGTTTCTTTTTGTAACTTCACATCAGTAAAAAATCTTTTATACCGTTTGATTAATTTGCCTTTTATCAAAGACTTGGTAAATTCCATCACTAAATTATATATATATAAAATGAGTAAAAAAACAAAAGTTAATGCCGCGATTTTGATTATAGGTAATGAAATATTGTCAGGCAGAACTCAAGACACTAACACTTCAACTATAGCCGTTTGGTTAAACTCAATTGGTGTTAAAGTAGAGGAGGTTAGGGTCATTCCCGATGTTGAAAAAATAATTATAGATACATTAAATTTATTAAAATCAACTTATAATTATGTTTTTACAACCGGGGGTATAGGTCCCACTCATGACGATATCACAGCTAAATCTGTTTCAAAAACTTTTGGTATAAAATATGAAATCCATAAAGAAGCTTTTAAAATTTTAGAAGCATACTACAAACCAGGTGAATTTAATGAAGGGCGACAGAAAATGTGCTGGATGCCTGAAAACGCAAATTTAATTTTAAACCCAACAAGTGGTGCTCCTGGATTTAATGTTGAAAATGTTTTTTGCTTGCCAGGTGTGCCATCTATACTTAAATCAATGCTAGGGGGTCTGACAAATATTATAGTTGGAGGAGAACCGATTAAAAGTCATACGATAAGTTTAAGAACAGTTGAGAGTGAAATAGCAAACTCTTTAACTAAAGTACAAAATGATAATCAAGATGTTGAAATAGGAAGCTATCCTTTTTTTCATGCTGGAAAATTAGGTGTTTCAATTGTAATTAGATCTGAGGATCAATCAAAAATAGACTTATGTAATTCTCAAATTCTAAAATTTGTCACTGCAAAAAAAATTGAAGTAGTTGAGAGGTAATGCTTTATTTTGCATATGGTAGTAATTTGCATCACTTTCAGATGAAACGTAGATGCAAAGATAGTGTTTTTTTAAAAAAAATTAATTTAAAAGATTTTAGACTTACCTTTAGAAGTAAATATAGAGCTGCTGATATTGAAATTAAAAAAAATTCAATTGTACCTGGAGCCCTTTTTGAGATTTCAAAAAGTGATGAAAAAAAATTGGATGTATATGAAGATTATCCAATACTATATAGAAAACATTATTTTTATTATTATGGAAAAAAAGTAATGACTTATACAATGGTTAAAAAATCACCATTTAAGTATCCAACAGAGAGATATTTAAATGTTGTTAAAAAAGGATACATAGATTGTAAAATTAATAAAAAGTACCTTACCAGTGCTCTGAAGCCATAGAATTTTATTATGTTTTTAAATACAAAATTAGAAAATAGAAAGGATCCTATAAAAATTTGTTTTATAGGATGTGGTAAATTTGTGAGTATGTTTTTAGCTCAATACAATCATTTAGATAAAATTCAAATCGACAGCATTGTTGATATTAATATAGATCAAGCAAAGCAAAATTGTCTAAAAAGTGGGTTAAATGAGCGAACTGTTAAACAAATAAATTATTCAAGTTCATTAGAAGAAGTTTTAGATAGAGATATTGAAATTTTTATTGAGGCAACAGGCAACCCAATAGTTGGCACTGTCCATGCAGCTAAGATAATAAAAAATAAAAAACATGTAATATTAGTCAATGTTGAAGCAGATATAACTTGTGGGAAATATTTATCTGATCTTGCAAAAGAAAAAGGCGTTATTTGTTCAATGGCTTATGGAGATCAACCATCTTTAATTCTAGAACAAATAGAGTGGGCAAGATTAAATGGATTTGCAATAGTTTGCGCCGGTAAAGGTACGAAATATCACCCAACTTTTGAATATTCTACACCTGATACTGTTTGGGGTCACTATGGTCTGACTAAAGAACGAGCTGAGAATGAGTCAGGAATGAATCCAAAAATGTTTAATAGTTTTTTATGTGGAGACAAGTCTGCAATTGAAATGTGTGCAGTAAGCAATGCATCTAATTTAAAGTGCCCCAGTAATGGATTAACTTTTCCTCCAGTCGGTGTTTATGATATTGCAAAAAAAATGATCCCGAAAGATCATGGTGGATTAATTGAGTTTGATGGACAAGTTGAAGTTATTTCAAGTATAGACTCAGAAAAAAAAGATATTCCAAATGATTTAAGATGGGGTGTATACATTGTTATTAAAGCTCAAAATGATTATGTAAAAAATTGTTTTAAAGATTATGGAATGGTAACAGATAAGTCTGGAAACTACTCAGCAATATGGAGACCTTATCATTACATTGGATTAGAGTTAGCACAATCAGTTTATACAATAGCATTAGATAACAGAGCAACAGGCTATACAAAAAATTATAATGCAGATGTTGCAAGTATTGCTAAAAAAGATCTTAAAGCAGGTGAAAAACTAGATGGAGAGGGAGGGTTTTGTGCAAGAGGTAGATTAATTACATCTAAAAAATCTAAAAAAGAAATGATTTTACCACTGGGTTTAACTGATAATGCAGTTTTAAAAAAAAATATAAATAAGGATGAAGTTATCAAAATTGATGATGTTGAGTTAAATCTTCCAAATGAGGTTACTGAGGCAAGAAAATATCAGTATAATTTATTAAAGAGTTAAAACAAAAAGAAATTAGTTATATTTTTTCTCCATTAATAGATCTAAAAATAATGAAGCGGTCCATGAAAAATTGTTTGCTCCATATGCTTCTCCAGTTTTAAAACTATAGTATTCATAGAAGCCATTTTTTTTAATGAGATTGATTGTTTTTTCTTTAATTTTATCAGCGAATTTTTTATCTTTATTTTTTAACCCTTGATAGATAATCCAGTTACAATTTATCCAAACTGGACCTCTCCAGTAGCGCTTTTCCTCAAATTTTCCATAATTTGGTTTAATACTAGAAAATAGATAACTTTCATGTTGGTTGTGATTTTTCAAATGTCTAATTATTTTTTTATTAATAAGTTGATTTTTTAAATCAGCAAATAATATAAAATAATTTGTAATTGAAGGAACAATAATTTTTTTTTTATTTTTTCTATCATAATTTACAAAGACTCCTTTTTTGGTATCAAATAATTTCTCAATCTGACTTTCCGACTTTAAAATAAATTTTTGTAATTTATTATGCTCTAAATTAAATGATTTAAGTAAATCTAATAAATCTTTATTTGCTTTTAAAAAGATTGAATTAAACCCTACATCTACCACATTAAACATAGATTTATTGTAAAGTTTTTTTGGGTTATATTTATTTTTTCTTAAATGATTTTTGATGGTCACATATCTATCATAATCTTTATCTAAAGGTCTGTACTCTGGATTTATAACTTTATTATCTCCTCTTTTATATTTTAAATTTTTTTCAACTTTAACTTCATTCATCGAATAATCCCAAAGAGGAGAATTATCATATCCACTCTCCCAAGGATGTAATATAGATACTAAACCAGTATTTTTTGGATCCCTATATTTAATTAACCATTCATGATATTTTTTTAATTTTTTAATTATTGATTTAATTTTTATTTTTTCAGAAACTTTAATTTTATTTTTATCTAAAATTTTTTTTAACATAATCGCTAGTACTGGTGGCTGAGTTATTCCTGAAGAATGTATCTTGTTTCCACAATTCCACACCGAATGATTTGGATAATAATTTGTATTTAAATCGTGAAATAAAATATGAGGTATCATACCGTCTTTCCATTGGCCTTTTAAAAGGGTTGTTATTTCATCAAGGGCATATTTAAGATTAAAATGTGAATATCCTAGAGCAATAAAACCCGAGTCCCATTTCCATTGTGCAGGATATAACTTGTTATTTGTAGGTAATGTAAAACCTTTTTTTTTATTACCCAACAAAACCTTTTTTGCTTTTTCTATTAAATTTTGTCTCAACCTTTTACACTCCCTGCAGTAAGACCACTAACTAGATATTTTTCAAAATAAACAAAAATAAATAGAACGGGCAAAGTCACAATCACAGAACCCGCCATTAAATATTGTCTAGGCGTTTCTGCATCACCACTTAAATATTGTATGGCTCTCGAAAGAGTAAAAGAATTTGGGTTATCTAGAAACATTAAAGAAAATAAAAATTCATTCCAAGCTATCATAAAAACATATAAAGCCACAGAAGATATTGCAGGAATACTCAGCGGAATTATAATTTTAGTGATTATTCCAAACCAACTAAGTTTATCTAATATAGCAGCCTCCTCCAATTCTTTAGGGATACTTTTAAAATATCCTTGTAGCATATAAATTGCCACTGGGAGAGTTGTGGCTGTATAAACAATTAACAAACCCTCTATAGAATTTCTAAGACCTAATTGACTAAAGATTGTGTAAAGAGGAATTACTAAAACAATTGCAGGAAACATATAAATTATCAATATTGATGTTGACATAAATGTTTTTCCAAAAAAATTTAATCTAGCAATTGCATATGCTGCTGGAATAGCAAAAATAAGAGTTATGATCACAGTACCCACAGAGACTATGGTGCTAGTTAAAATATATCTACCAAAATTATAGGACTCAAAAATTACAAAATATGATTTAAATAAACTTGTCAAATCTTGACCAAAATTAATACTAAAGTCTAATGGGTTAACTAATAATGCTATTTGAGTTTTAAAACTTGTTATTAACATCATATAAAAAGGAAAAAGTATAACAAAAGAAAAAAATAAAATTCCAAATAAAGTTAAGAACTCAAAAAAGATAATCTGCGTTGAGTGTTGTTCTCTTAAATTTACAAAACTATATTTATTTATTTTATTAACAAAAAAATATAAAATTAAAAAAATACCAATATTATACCACAGTGGTAATTTTTGAATTAGGTAACCATCACAAATAACAAAAATTAATGAAAAAAGAATTGATTTATAAAAACCTTTAATTTTATTTCCTATCCTTAAGTTAGCAAATGATATTAGAACTCCAAAAATAAAAATTATTTGTAGGTTAAAGTTCTGAATATTTAAACCTTGTAAAGTTGCTAGTATTTTCCATATAGAAACTATAAATATCAGAAAAAATGTTGATATTAATGTAAATAAAATTAAATTTTTAGTTTTCATCGACTCTCTTCCCTAAAAGCTTGAAGTAAGAAAACATAAACATCAAAAGCAAAACAACTATTACTATTGAAACAGCCGATCCCATTCCAATATCAGATATTGCAAAACCTTGTTGATAAACATTAATTGGTAAAGTTCTTGTACCTGAAGCGCCACCAGTAAGTAAGAAAACATCTTCAAACTTATTAAAATTCCAAATAAATCTTATCATAAATAAAATCGATATAACTGCAGTTATTTGAGGTAGCGTTATATTAAAAAACTTCTGAAACGGGCTCGCTCCATCAACATCAGCTGCTTCATATAATTCTTTTGGAATAGCTTGAAGTCTTGCAAGAATAAATAAAAAAGCTAAAGGAAAATATCTCCAAACTTCAAACATGATAACTGTTGTAAGAGCTAGTCTTAGTTTAAAATCGAACCCTAATATATTAATGTTAATATATTTTTGGCCAAGTAAATTTATAGGGGTTTCAATAATTTGGTAGTTGATTAGTAAACTGTTTAAAGTCCCACTATTAGGATCCAATAGAAGTTCCCATGTATAAGCTAAAGCAACAACTGGAGCAACATAGGGAAAAAGTAAAACACTTCGCATAAATGTTCTTCCATAAAATTTTTGATTAACCATTTGGGCTGTTAAAATACCAAATATGATAGAGCCAACAGTGCCAAAAAATGTGTAGTAAAACGTTGTCAGGAGTAGGTCTACAAATTCATCATCAAATAAAACTTTCTTGAAATTTTTCAAAGTAAAATCAGTATTAAGGAGTATGTTATCTGATTTGCCGTTTAACGTAGGTTTTATTAATTTGAGAGCTTTTTTATCTATTTTTGAACCATCATTTGTTTCAAATTCTAATAGAAAATTTTCTCTATACTTTGCTGGCCAGTTTCCAAATTTACATCTTAGAGTGTATTTTTTGAATTCACAACGTGGATCTAATTTTTCAATCTCAAAATTTTTCGGAAATTTATCTTGAAACGAAACATCCCTAATTTCTTGAATTAATGAGCTATTTCTTAGTTTATATAATATTTTTATTTTCGAGGTATCTTCAGAAATAGATTTTACAATTTTTTTAGCTCTTGGCTCAGGTATTCTTATATCTTTAAGCTTAACTTCTTTAAAACTAATCCATACATTCGCAAAAATAGGAAATAAAATTATTGCAAAAACTAAGGCAACCGCAGGTAATGTTAAAATATAAGCGGTTTTCTTTTCAGTATTTGCTAAAGTGTCTTTCATAAAAAAAGCGGATAAGTAATCTTACCCGCTTTTTTAATTAATTTAAATTATTAGAAACTAGCTAATCCAGCATTTATTTTATCTACTGCTTCATCAACTGAAATTTCATCATCAATATATTCTCTTGTGATTCTATTTATGAATTGTGAATTAATAATTTTAGATGCTCTTGATAGCTCACCTTCTTTAACTCCCCATCTATTTGCGGTATCTAAACCAGCAACAATGTTATTAATAACATCAGGGTCATACAGATCTGACAAAGGAGCTTTTCTATCAACACCAACTGGCAGTTTGCTCCAGGCTTTTGTAAATGCTTCAGGATCGCTTGAATTTCCTCTTCTTACTGGAAATTTGCCTTCTGGAGCGATTGATAAGGTACTTGTATAACCTTCGTCCATTGAGTACATGATAAATTGTTTTGCTTCATCAGTATCTGCATCAGCTGTTATACCGAAGTATCTAATGTCAGCCCATGCCGCACCTTTTTTATTACTCGGTCCACTAAAATTAGTTATAAAACCAGTTTTAGACGCTAATTCAGGTGATGTGGGATCACTATTTATGGTAGGTGGAGCGGAGTCTCTTAAACCTGCAAGCTCGTCCATAATAAATGGAGACCAAATTATCATTGGTGTCTTCCCAGCAAAATAAAGTGCTCTTGATTGCTTCCAATAAAGTTCACCAGGAGGACTTGCCTTCGCGATGACTTTATAAAACTCTAATGCTTCTTTTAATTTTTTACCTTGCTTCTTGATACCACCTTTTTTAACAACATTAACTCCATTTGCTAAAAGAACATGTTCTAAAACTTGACTCATAAAATTCTCATCAGTTTTAGTTGCTGCTACAAAACCAAACACACCATTTACTTTTGATAATTTTTCAACAGCTTTGACAATGTTAGCGTAACTTGTTGGTGGCTCTAGATCAGCGTTTTCAAAAAGATCCTTTCTATAAACGACCATCTGTGTCCATCCATCAACAGGAACAGCAGCAATTTTCGATCCTGACTTAGCCATGTTTAGAGCTCCTGGAGCAAAAGTATTTTTGCCAAGTGCTTTAACCACAGCGTTATTAGCATCAACATCTAAAATTCCAGCCTCAGCCCAAGGTAAGACATATTGTAAAGTATGATAAATCACATCTGGTAAATCACCAGCCGCTGCAGCTGCAGTTGCTCTAGTGCCAAGATCTTTTTCCTCAATTGGAATTACATCAACTTTGATACCTGTTTTAGCCTCAAAAGCTTTAGCCATTTCTTCTTGCTTAGCCATTCGAGCAGGTTGCACTTCTGTAGTCCAAAATTTAATATCTGCATAAACTGTACTTGTAATGAATAATGATATTATGCAAAATATTTTTAATATATTTTTCATTTCCCCTCCTAGATTTTTTTAAAAACTACTATATTTGATAGGATGTCGCAAATATTTGATTAATACTGATTTATATAAATTATTATCGTATTTATTAAAAAATTAAGTTTCATCAATTTAAAGTTGTATTAAAGTTTAATTCTAATTTTATTCTTATCAAAGATTAATAAATCCTGAAGATTGAAACCAATTTTATTTGAAATCTCCGTGTTGCTTGAAATTTTTGCATTTAATTGGTCCTTATCTTTTTTGAGGTAAATAATTTTTTCATTACCAAGATTTTCAATTAACTCTATTTCTGGATTAAAAGTAAAATCACTTTTTTGGTTAAATTTTAAATGCTCAGGTCTAATTCCAATATAGTGTTTAGTTTTTTCAAATTTAATATTATTAAATTTAATTTCTAAGCCAAATAATTTTAATATATTTTCTGAAATCATATTTTCCTCACTAATTTCCAATATATTCATTTTTGGTGTACCAATAAATTGAGCTACAAAAATATTAGAAGGATTATTATATATTTCATCAGGGGTCCCAACTTGTTCAATATTTCCATTATTAAGTATTACTATTCTGTCAGCTAAGGTCATTGCTTCCACCTGATCATGCGTTACATAAATCATATTAGTTTTTATTTGATTGTGCAGCTTTGATATTTCAACTCTCATTTCAGCTCTTAGAGCTGCATCTAAATTGGACAAAGGTTCATCAAAAAGAAATATCTTTGGATTTCTAGTTATTGCTCTACCGATTGCAACTCTTTGCCTTTGCCCACCAGATAATTCTTTTGGACGTCTATCTAAAAGCTCTTCTATTTTTAAAATCTTTGCAGCTTCCTTTACTTTTGAAGCAATTTCCTCTTTTGGTCTCTTCTCAATTTTTAATCCGAATGACATATTTTCAAATACACTCATGTGCGGATAAAGTGCATAAGATTGAAATACCATAGCAGTTTGCCGCTTTGAGGGATGAAGTTCGTTTATCTTTTGATCATTTATAAATATTTCGCCATTATCAATTTTCTCAAGGCCAGCAATCATTCTTAATAATGTTGATTTTCCACATCCTGATGGTCCAACTAAAACAAGAAATTCATCTTCTTTACCTTTTAAATTAAAATCTGAAATTATCTTATTTGAACCAAAGGATTTATGAATTCCTTTAAATTGTATGTTTGCCATCTCTCATATCAATTATTTTAATGATGTAGATTAATTTATTTTAATAAATCAGGTATATCAATTAGAAAAATTTTTTCACAAAATTGTCTTTGGATAATTAAAGATATTGTCTGTTATCTTCATTAACAGCTTTTTCCAATCTAATTAAAAAATCTGGTATAGCACTTTTAACTCTACTCCAAGTAGGAATAAAAGGAGCATCCATTGGGTTTAGATAAAAATCCTCTCCAGCTCGAATTATGTTACTAGAAAATAACTCAACTGCTTTTTCTTCAGTGTGAGAGTCAAATTTTAAACCATTTATTTCAGCATCAGCCCTGTAAGCATCTATAAGATCTAAAGCAGATCTGTAATAGGTTGCTTTTAATGATCTTAATTGTTCCCTACTAAAAGAATGACCTTGTGTAGCTAATTTTTTGATAAAGGTTTTAATAATATCAATAGACATTCTTGATAAACCTTTCTTTTCATCGTCTAGAGATAAATCTTGGTGCTTATGATCGTAAGTATCTGCTAGATCTACCTGGCAAATATTTTGAGGTGAAAAATTTCTTTGCATTTCTGACAAAATTCCAATTTCTATACCCCAATCTGATGAAATTCTAAGTTCAGGTAAAATATTTCTTCTAAACGAGAACTCACCTGCTAGTGGATACTTAAATGACTTCATAAAATCTAAATAATCACTTTTGCCAATAGTTTTTTCCAAGGCATTTAATAAAGGAAATACTAAAAGTCTTGCTACACGTCCATTCATTTTATTATCAGCCACTCGAGGATAATATCCTTTACAAAATTCAAAATTAAAAAGGGGATTTACAACTGGATAAAATAATTTTGCCAACATCCTCCTGTCATAAGTCTTAATATCACAATCATGTAATGCAACAGATCTGGCACTATCTCTTGCAATAGACATTCCTATGCAATACCAAACGTTTCTCCCTTTTCCTTGTTCGTTCGGTGCCAATCCTTTTTTTTGTAATTCTTTGTCTAATTTTTTTAAATTAGGTCCATCATTCCACAGAATAGTAAATGGAGTTTCTAATTTTTCAAAAAAAGTCCATGCTCTTCTTGCCTGTGCTTCACTTGCTTGATCTAAACCTATTATTATGTGGTGAATGTAGTTAGTTTTACTTATCTCCCCTACAATCTTTGGCAATGCATCACCTTTTAATTCTGAATAAAGACATGGTAAAATAAGTTCCATTTTTCTCTCTTTAGAGAAACCTAAAAGCTCTTTTTCAATTTGCTCTAAAGACTTTGTTCCAAAATCATGAAGCGTTGAAATTATTCCATTTTGTGAAAATTCACTCATAGATCATGATATTAATTTTTATTAATTTTAACCAGAGCTGTTTTGATCACATCTGCCCAGCCCTCAGGAGATGGCTTATTTGTTATTATCAAGTTTTTAATAGGAATTTCATCAAGTGTAAATTTATCATTGAATACTAAGCAAGGAAAATCGCTAATTTTTAGCATATCTAAATCGTTATAGTTATCACCAACTGCTATTGTTTTTACATCTGTATTATTTTTTTTAAAAAATCTAACAAATACTTGAAGTGCTTTAGCTTTATTTACTTTATCTGTTAAATTAATAACCCTACCACCTTCTTGTAAAGCTAAACCACTTTTTTTAATTACTTTAGATAATTCTTTTTTTTCATTTTTTGTTCCCTCAAATATAAAAGGAATAGTGTATTTTCGATCTAAAGCCATTTTAAGTTTTTCATCTTTTAAACCAAAAATTAAACTTTGTTTTTTTTTATCCATTTCAGATAACCATCTACATTTATTTTGTAAATTTAATGGAACTGAATTTTCAAAAATTTTTATCAGATTATCTTTTTCTTTACTTAGGATTAATTCTTTAGGTAAATTAGAGTTTAGTAAATCTAAACCTTTTATAACCGCACCATTTTCAGCAATATGTGGTAAACTCGTGCCTAGCTCATTATTAAATTCTAACATCTCTTTTTCTGTTTTACTTGTGTTAGGTATTATAAAAATACCTCTAGATAGTAACTGTTTGAGATAATCTTTTATTAGATCAAATTCAAATGTGTCTCTATGAAGGAGAGAGCCATCAAGATCAGTAAATATTAATATTTTATAAATTTTCTTCATTTTTAAATAAATTAATATGAATTAAAACGTACACAAAAATTTTAACGAGTAATAAGTAAAGGTTTTTTTTCTTTTTTACTTTTTAATTTATTTTTTTGATCACAATATCTCTTAAAAATATAAGCTGCTGATACACCACCAATTAGTATAAATTTTAATATTTTTAATTTAATGAGTGTTTTAATCATTATTAAATATCAAATTTTTCTAATAAGAAGTGGATTACTAAATTGTAGAGAAATACAAAACAAGAAATATAGAATAGAAAAATTATTCCTTTTGAATTAAAGATGTATCCAGTTGAGGTTAAGAGTGCAATAAACAAGCTAATTGATAAAGCGAGCTTTGATTGCGCTTTTTTTTTTAAGTGAGATTTAATAGTATCTTTTTTCATTATTTATAATCATAATTATAAAAGATATTTATTCATCTTTAAT
Organism: uncultured Pelagibacteraceae bacterium; assembly: GCA_902604175.1. Lineage (GTDB taxonomy): Bacteria > Pseudomonadota > Alphaproteobacteria > Pelagibacterales > Pelagibacteraceae > Pelagibacter. Next base: position 53,435 of record CACKXR010000001.1, on the reverse strand, counting down.
TTTGTCCTACTTAGATATTCTAATTTTAATGTTTTTAATATTTTTTACATCCATTTCTTTAATTTAGCTTTAAATTTAGATTGAAAAACAAGGCTTAATTAATTTACTGAAACTAGAAGCTGACTAGAAGTCAAAGGGATAAATTAATAAATTATTTAAAGTTAACTTGAACTTTTTCATGTATAAACCCATTAGATGCGAGTATGTCAGTTGAGTTAATTGTCCATTCATTACCATTTGGTTGGGTAACCAATCCTCCGGCTTCCTTAACAATTAAAACTCCTGAACACATATCCCATAATTTTAGATTTCTTTGATAAAAAGCATCAGTTTTTCCACTTGCTACTAAACTAAGATCAATTGCTGCTGAACCTGTGCATCTAAATCCAGCACATTTTTTGGCAACATTATCAATCTCATTTAAATAATTTTCGTATCCACGATTAGCATGTGGAATTGTTGCTCCAATTAAACAGTTGGCAATTTCTTTATTCTGAGATACCATCAATTTTTCATTATTACACCAAGCACCTTTATCTTTAGTTGCAAAAAATAACTCATCAGACACCGGATTAAATATAATTCCATCGGTAATTTCTTCTTTGTGAACTCTAGCAATTACTATTCCTATAGAAGGTATTCCATGAATAAAATTAATAGTTCCGTCAATTGGATCAATAACTATAGTTTCATCGTTACCTTTAAATGGATCAGACTCCTCTGTTAAATATGATGAGTTTGGAAAATATTTTTTTAATATATTAAGTAAGATATTCTCAGTTTCCAAATCAGTATTCGTAACGAAATCTCCTAAATCTTTTGATTGAACTTTTGACTCAGTAACTTTCCCAAATTCTTTTTTGATTAATTTCCCAGCCTCTCTAGCAGCACTCTCAAATATTTTTACTAATTCAGATTTATTTGACATTAGAATATTAATACAATTTACAGTTTAATTATCGAAAAACTAAATAATACAGATCTATTTGTCTAGTTAAGAATGCTTACAAATAGCTTGTATCATGCCTTTTATCTAGATAATATTTTTGATTATACTTTAACTATGGAGGAAAAATGACTAGGAAAAAAATTATTAGTTTAATTACTTCATTCTTTTTTGGACTGACCTTATTACTTCAGCCAGTTGTTTCATTTGCAATGACTTTAGATGAATTGATTGCGGCTGCTCAAAAAGAAGGAGAAGTAAACACATATTGGCACTCAAGCCGTATGGGTAAAAAAGTTGCTGCAGCTTTCGAAGCAAAATACGGAATTAAAGTTAATGCAACTAAAATGAAAGACTCTGAAATGACTGAAAGAATTGTTAGGGAAGTTACTTCAGGAAATGTAATAGTCGATTTAGTTGGCTATGATGATGGACCGTTTTTAGACACTGTTCTAACTCCAAAAGGAATGGTTGAAAATTATGTGCCACCTTATGTTGCTAAAGATATTCCTGCTGACAGCAGTAAACCACTAATATATCTGTGGCAGCCTTTTGTAATTGGTTATAATTCTGAAACTTACGGAAATAGTTGTCCAATTAAATCATTGTGGCAATTGACTGAAAAAGATTGGGCTGGAAGATTTCATATGTGGGATCCACGTATAGCATCTTCGATGATTCAAATGTTTTCAGCAATGGAAGACAGATCAGATGAATTAGCTGCATCTTACAAAAAACATTATGGAAAAGATCTAAAAGTTACAGAAGCAAATGCAGGGTTAGAGTTTGTTAAAAGATTAGCAAAAAACAATCCTGTTTTATATAATGAAGACTATGAAATAGCGGTCGCTGTCGGAACTAAAGGTCAAAGTAAAGCTCCTATTGGAATTTACTCTTTAGGACGTCATAGAGAAAATGCTAAGAAAAATTTAGCATTAGCTTTATGTGAAGTAGATCCGTTTAAGGGTTTAAATCAGCCTACATACATGCAAATTGTAAAAGGATCTCCGCATCCAAATGCAGCTAGATTACTTGCATATTATGTGCTTACACAGGAAGGTGCAAATCCATGGGTTGGTGTAGTAGGAGCCTATTCATCTAACTCATCTCTAGGGTCAAGTCCTGATAACCCATATCCAACAGCTGAGTCTTGGAAAGGTACTTTATTAGTTTCAAATAATACTAATGTTGCCAATCGTAGAGCTGATCTAATGGATTTTTGGATTAAACATAGTAATTAATAAGTAAGCTTAATATTAAGGCGGTGTAATCTTACACCGCCTTATAAATTTTAATAGAGGTTAAATTGGTTTCTTTAAATACAACAAATCAAAATTCCTTACTAATTCGTATTAAGATAAAAATTTCACGGTTATTACTACAACCAAGTTTTATAATTGGTTTAATTCTTGTTATAATTTTAACTTATCTTGTTATTGCACCAATAATTTCAATTTTTTCTAACTCTGTATCCTTAACAATGATGGACGCAATGTTATCAGGAGGAAAAGATGGAGCGTTTACTTATAAGTACATAGACAGGGTTTTTACTTCATCGATAAGTGAAAAAATCTTTTGGACACCTTTAAAAAACTCTATAACTGTATCTTTTTTCGCAACTTTAATTGCTTTAGCATTGGGATTAATTTTGGCCTCATTAGTTACTAGCACTAATATTTTTGGAAGAAGATATTTAGGATTTTTATTAATTATTCCTTACATGCTTCCTTCACAAGCTATGGCTACAGCATGGCTTACAATGTTTAAAAATAGAAAAATAAGTGGCCCACCTGGTATGTTAGAATCTTTTGGATTTACGCCTCCAGATTGGCTTGCATATGGACCACTACCAATTTCTATTTGTATGGCATTAAGTTACTTTCCATTTGCATTTCTTCTATTTTCAAGTGCACTTAGTAAAATAGATATACAGTTAGAAGAAGTTGCTTCAACTCTAGGAGCAAAAACAAAAACTATTTGGACGAAAATTATTTTACCACTGTTAATTCCAACTACTATGTCAGTTTTACTTTTAACAGTTGCTAGAACTTTAGGAACCTTCGCTACACCATACATATTAGGGACACCTGCTAAATATACATTACTTTCAACCTCACTTTATTCAAGTGTTAGATCAAACGAGTCAGGTGTTGTTGCTGTACTAGCAATAGTATTAAGTTTAATAGGTGTAATGTTGCTACTTGTTGATATTTGGGTAGTAAGAAAGTGGCAAAGATTTATAACTGTAGGAGGAAAGGGAATAAAACGACAACCATCTAAATTAGGACTATTTAGAACACCAACTACAATATTCGCATGGCTAATTTTTTTATTAGCTGCTCTTGGACCATTTGTAGTTTTAGCATTATCGACTTTGATGAGAGAACCAGGTAATTTTTCGTTTTCTAATTTTGGTTTAGCGTATTGGACTGGTGTTAATGTGCCAGGAATGGACCAACCTGGAATGTTTACAAGTCCAGAAGTTTTGACAGCACTTAAAAACAGTTTTCTTATTGCTGGATCTGCATCAATAATATGTGGTGTATTAGGTTTGCTAATTGGTTATGCAGTTGTTCGTTTGCCCGGAACATTAATATCTGGTTTTTTAAGACAGATATCTTTCTTACCTTATTTAATGCCAGGCTTAGCATTTGCAGCAGCTTACCTATCTTTATTTGCTGTAGCCAGAGGACCTATACCTGCATTGTATGGATCAATTAGCTTATTGATTTTGGTAATGGTAGTAACTTATTTACCTTATGCATCAAGATCTGGTATTTCAGCAATGATGCAAGTCGGACCAGAACCTGAGGAAGCTGGTATGGTACTAGGCGCAGGTTTTTGGAGAAGAATAGTTTCAATATTAGCTCCATTACAAAAATCTGCACTTGTAATTGCGATAATTCTTCCATTTATAACAGGAATGAAAGAGTTAAGTTTAGTTGTCATGTTAGTAACTCCAGGAACAGAGCTACTTACAACTCAATCAATCAGATTTTTAGATTTTGGATATACTCAGTTGGCGAATGCAACTATATTAATAATCGGCGTGGTAGTTATGATATCGGTTTTAATTTTGAATAGAGTTACAAAAACAAATCTAGCTTCGGGATTAGGAGGGTAAATGTCTGAGATAAAATTAAATTCTTTAATTAAAAATTTTGGAGGAAATTCTTTAGCTGTTGACAATCTTTCAGTCACCTTTCCTTCTGGTGAATTTGTTTGCTTATTAGGACCTTCTGGATGTGGAAAAACAACAACATTAAGAATGATTGCTGGATTAGAAAGACCAGATAGTGGTGAAATATTCTGTGGAGATCAAACCTATTTTTCATCTAATACAGGAGAATATTTAAAAACCGAAAAAAGAAACTTAGGTTTAATGTTTCAAAGTTATGCGCTTTGGCCTCATATGACTGTATTCCAAAATATTGTTTTTGGCCTTGATATGAAAAATGTGTCTTCCTCTGAAAAAGATAAAAGATTTGAAGAATTAGAAAAGCTTTTCCAACTTAAAAATCTTAAAAATAGATATCCGTCTGAGTTGTCTGGTGGACAACAACAAAGGGTTGCTCTGGCAAGAATGTTGGCCGTAAATCCTAATTTATTACTATTAGACGAACCTCTCTCAAATTTAGATTCAAATCTTCGATTAGAAATGAGAGCAGAATTAAAAAGGTTACATCAAACTTTAGGTTGCACTATAGTTTTTGTTACTCATGATCAAATGGAAGCTATGACATTGGCTACATCAATAGCCGTTATGAATAAAGGAATAATTGAACAGCTAGCAAAACCAATGGAAATATATAAAAATCCAAAATCTCTTTTTGTTGCAAAATTTGTAGGAAGTCCCCAAATGAATATTGTAGATTTTAATGATGGTGAACAATTAGCCTCAAGTTTATTAAATAAAACAAAGTTTGATAAAATTGATGTTAAAACATTAGGCATAAGACCAGAGTCTATAAAATTAACATCAAAAGATAATGGAGATATTAATGGTACAATTGAAACTATTCAGCCTACTGGAGCAGATTGGATAGTTGGACTTAATATTTTAGGTAAATCAATATTTGCAATTAGTTCAGATCAACCTCCTGGAAATGAAAATGATATAATTGGTTTATCTTTCAAATTAGATGGTTTGCACGCATTTGATAGAAATGATCACAAACTAGAAGCAGACTAAAAGTAAAAGAGATAAAATAAAAAAAATTTACTTATAGGTCTTGTTCAACTATAAATATTAGCATAAACACTCATGAAATTCACAAATGCCCTCGTGGTGAAATTGGTAGACACAAAGGACTTAAAATCCTTGCCGCTTGCGGAGTGCCAGTTCGAGTCTGGCCGAGGGCACCATTAAATGAGTAAACTCCAAATCATTTCAGATAAAAATAAAAAATCTATTAGAATTAAAAATATAATCACAAAAAAGATTGAAGCTAACAAATTTAAAAAATTAAACCTTATAATTGTAATAGGAGGTGATGGTTTTATGCTTCAAACACTTAAAAAAAATAAGAATTCAAAAAAGTACTTTTATGGAATTAACTCAGGAAATTATGGCTTTCTAATGAATATATTTTCCTCAAAAAACATTATTAAAAATTTAACAAAAGCTAACATGATTTCAATTTCCCCTTTAGAAATGACTGTTAAAAATAAGAATAATAAAATAAAAAAATCACTCGCTATTAATGAGGTTTCTGTTCTTAGACAAAGCAGACAAGCTGCATCTTTATCAATCAAGCAAGGTTCAAGACAAATAATTAAAAATTTAGTTTCCGACGGTGTTTTAGTCTCTACACCTGCAGGAAGTACTGCTTATAATTTATCAGTTCATGGTCCAATACTAAGCTTAAATTCAAAAAAATTATCTATTTCTCCAATTAGTCCCTTTAGACCAAGAAGATGGAAGGGGAAAATTGTTAATGATAAATCTAAAATTACTATCACTAATTTTAATCCAGTTAAAAGACCTATAAGTGCTGTTGCTGATAATCTAGAAGTAAGAAACGCTAAGTCAATTATCATTAAAACTAATAACAAAATTAAGTTTAACCTTCTTTATGATAAAAATCGAAGTCTTCAAAAAAAAATTAAAATTGAGCAATTAAGAAGAGAAACAAATTAAATGGAATATAAATTGGAGTTAGTTATTGATGGAGTTGCTCATCCAACAGATGTCAAAAATACTTATTTATGAAAAAAATTCATCCATTAGCTTTGATACTAATTGTTTTGATAGTTGGTTTTTTTTCATTTAAAATTATGTCTTTTTTGGGTTGCTACGTTCGTATTGAGGATGTAGCTAAATGCTTGGTACTAACTGCGTGGTAAATGGAATTGATTATGAATGTGTTAATTTATGTAACAAAGCATTAAAGGTGTATTTATTTGGATGATGGTGCCCCCGCACGGATTCGAACCGCGGACCTATTGATTACAAATCAATTGCTAAAGTTTAAATAAATATCTGTTTGCAACAATAATCTTAAAATATATTTAGCTTGGCATCAATCTGGCAACAGTGATAATGTTTTCTTATGAAGCGTAATGGTTTTACTCTAATAGAACTCTTGGTCGTTGTAGCAATCATCGGTATATTAGCTGCAGTAGGGGTGGTTGCTTATGATGGTTATACTAGTATAGCAAAAGATAATGCTGTTAAGGTAAATTGTAAACAAGTTGCTTCAGAGATAGGTTCGAAGTTTGGTTTTTGTGCAATGAATCCTGGATCATCCATACAACTAAAATCAATTGGTGGAAGACAAACCATAGAAAATGTTCCATGTGATAAAAATAAAACTAATACAGGACAGATGTTAATCAAAATAGTTAATCATTTAAATAATGAAGGTTATAAAAATCCTTATGGACATAATAGTGGTACAGAAGGTGTTCATAATGGACCCGGTGCCTATCAAGCAAGTTCTGGACTTTGGTGGCAAGATTTAATGATTAAAGGAAATAGTTATGACAAGTTACAACTAGGTAGATGTGTAGTTCAATATCATACTAATGGGGATATTGGTGTTACAGGTTTTTTTGATGCGGGAACTTTTAAAGCAAATGGTCGTGACCTTTCAGAAGCATTACAATGGACACAATTAATCATGACTGCTGATACTAGATGAAACAAAAAGGTTTCACACTTATAGAACTCCTAGTCGTAGTAGCAATCATCGGTATATTGGCTGCAGTAGGAGTGGTTGCTTATAGTGGATATACGAGTGGTGCAAAGAAATCTGCCATTAAATCAAATTTTAAAACTGTAGAAAAATATACATCCGCTGAATTAATGAAGTGTCAAATAGGTCAAACAGATATTTTTATAAACTCTGGATCAAATAAAGTTAGTTGTAGTGGTGTAGATAATCCAGGTAGAACTTATACAGCAATGGTTTTTGATCCTAGTCTTAGATTCTTAAATCCAATTAATAATGGAATTGGAAATAGAGCTGACCAACATGTATTAAGAAACGATGTTTATAAAGGATCAAACATACCAGACAACATGACTGGTTATATTTTTTTAAATTTCGGATCAACTTGGCCAGCAACTATGAGATCTTGTATTGAGGCACCTTGTTCAAATTCAAACAATGTCTTAACTTCGAGTATTAATTATTAGTAACCGACTACTTGATTGGTCTACAAATCTGTCCACACTCTGACCACACTTATTGTGCTAAGAATAACTTTTGCATAAATTATTTTGATGAAAAAGTAAGTGTTATGGTGCCCCCGCACGGATTCGAACCGCGGACCTATTGATTACAAATCAATTGCTCTACCAACTGAGCTACAAGGGCATGCGCAATAATTATTAATTATTTATATAATAATCAACTCTTTTTTTTTAAATAACTTAAATGATGAAACACAATAGCAGCACTATTTGAGATATTTAAACTTTCAATATCATTGTTCATATTAATTTTAACAAAAAAATCAGCATATTTACCTGTATGTTGTTTCATACCATAACCTTCAGATCCAAATAATAAAATGTTATTTCCTTCCCATTTTATGTCTGTAAAATCTTTTTTTCCTTTGGCATCAAATCCATAAATCCAAAAATTTTTTTCTCTTAGGTTTTTTAGTGTTGAGTTAATATTAGAAACTTGAAAAATATTTAAATGCTCCATACATCCACTTGCAGATTTATACATTAATTTACTATCACTTGGAAAATGTCTTTCTTTTATTATTAATCCATCAATTTTAAATGAAGCTGCACTCCTAATCAAAGAACCAATATTTCTTGGATCTGAAACTTCATTTAAACATACAAATGTGAGATTTTTTTTGTTTTTTATAAATTGTTTAAGATTAGGTTGATCTAAATGTTCTACTTCAGCGACATAACCATTATGCGTTAACTGGTCTTTAGATGAATATTTATCTAATTCTTTTTTTGATTTAAAATAAATTTTTACCTCCTCAAGAAGATTCTTATTTTGATTTCTTCTATGAATATTTTTTTTAGCCTCTTCAGTTAAAAAAACTCTTAAAACTTTTCTTTTTGGGTTTCTAAGAGCTTCAGTAACTGCATGTTGACCAACTATAAAAAATGACGATTTGTTCATAAATTGTCATGAGTTTTACACGTTTTTTTGAATATTTGCCTATTAAATCACGTATTGCATTTGCATAAATAAAATATATAAAACGCATGTTGTTTAAAGCTTTATTGAACAGGGGACACTTCCCCAAAAGGAGGGGTTCCAGAGCGGTCAAATGGGGCGGGCTGTAAACCCGTTGACTTCGGTCTTCGAAAGTTCGAATCTTTCCCCCTCCACCATTCAGTAAAATTTTAAGTGGCAATGGAGTGTTACTCTTGGGGTTGTGCGGGTGTAGTTCAATGGTAGAACGCTAGCCTTCCAAGCTGGATGTAAGGGTTCGATTCCCTTTACCCGCTCCAAGAAAAAATTAGTAATGAAACAAATAAACTGAGGTAAAAAGTAATGTCGAAAGAAAAATTTGTAAGAAATAAACCCCATTGTAACATTGGGACTATCGGTCATGTAGACCACGGTAAAACAACACTTACTGCTGCAATCACAAATGTATTAGCTCAAGCAGGGGGTGGAACTGCAGTTGCTTACGACCAAATTGATAAAGCCCCGGAGGAAAAAGAAAGAGGTATAACAATTTCAACTGCTCACGTTGAGTACGAAACTGAAAAGAGACACTATGCTCACGTAGATTGCCCAGGCCACGCTGACTATGTTAAAAATATGATTACTGGTGCAGCTCAAATGGATGGCGCTATTTTAGTAGTAAATGCTGCAGACGGTCCAATGCCACAAACTAGAGAACATATTCTTTTGGGTAGACAAGTTGGGATTCCAGCAATTGTTGTTTATCTTAACAAAGTTGATCAAGTTGATGATAAAGAAATGATTGAACTTGTAGAAGAGGAAATTAAAGAGCTCTTAACTTCTTATAAATATCCTGGTGATAAAACACCAATCGTTAAAGGATCTGCTTTAGCAGCTGTTGAGGGAAGAGATGATGAAATTGGAAAAAACTCAATTTTAGAATTAATGAAAGCTGTTGATGAACACATTCCACAACCAGCTAGAGAGGTTGACAAACCGTTCTTGATGCCTGTTGAGGATGTATTTTCAATTTCTGGCAGAGGAACAGTTGCAACCGGGAGAGTTGAGTCAGGTGTGATTAAAACTGGTGAGGAAGTTGAAATAGTTGGAATTAGAGAGACTAAAAAATCAGTTTGTACTGGTGTTGAGATGTTTAGAAAACTTTTAGATTCTGGTGAGGCCGGAGATAATGTTGGAATTTTATTGAGAGGTATAGAAAGGACTGACATTGAGAGAGGTCAAGTCCTTTGTAAACCTGGTTCGATTACTCCACATACTAAATTTGAAGCTCAAGCTTATGTACTTAAAAAAGATGAAGGTGGTAGACATACTCCTTTCTTTACTAAATACAGGCCACAGTTTTATTTTAGAACAACAGACGTAACAGGTGAAGTAGAATTACCAGCTGGAACTGAAATGGTTATGCCAGGTGATGACGCTAAATTCACAGTAAAATTAATTACACCAATCGCAATGGCTGAAAAATTAAATTTTGCTATTCGTGAAGGTGGTAGAACAGTTGGAGCAGGGGTAGTAACAAAAATTATAGAGTAACTCTATAAATAGGAGTGTAGCTCAATTGGTAGAGCGCCGGTCTCCAAAACCGGAGGCTGAGGGTTCGAGTCCCTCCGCTCCTGCCAATTAGAACTGAAAAAGTATGAGAAACCCAATTAAGTTTATTCAAGAGGTAAAACAAGAGGCATTTAAGATTACTTGGCCAACTTGGAAAGAAACTTTACAAGGTGCTCTAATGGTATTTGCAATGGCTGTTGTAATGTCTTTATTTTTTTTACTTTTAGATCAAGTTTTAAAGTTTTTTTTAGAATTTTTACTTAAAGTGAGCATATAATGAAAAATTGGTATATTGTTCAATCTCATTCAAGTTTTGAAAATAAAGTTGCTTCATTAATTAAAGAGGAGGCTGACAAAGCGAAAATTAGTGAAAAATTTGAAGAAATCGTTGTTCCAACTCATGATGTGACTGAGGTCAAAAGAGGTAAAAGAATTCAAAGAAAAAAGAAATATTTCCCGGGTTATGTATTGATTAAGAGCGAAATGGATAACAATATTTATCATATGATAAAAAATATAAAAAGAGTGAGTGGTTTCCTTGGAACAAAGGGTATACCAGTGCCTGTTTCTGATAAAGAGGTAGAAAAAATTTTAGGACAAATAAAAGATGGTGTAGCTCAGCCAAAATCTGGTATAGATTACAGCGTTGGTGAAAAAGTTCAAGTTGTTGATGGTCCTTTTGCATCATTCAGTGGAATGATTGAAGAAATTGACGAGGAAAAGTCAAGACTAAAAGTTTCTGTTTCTATATTTGGACGTCCAACACCTGTTGATTTAGAATATAACCAAGTTGAGAAAGCAAGTTAATGGCAAAAGAAATTAGTGGTTTTATAAAATTACAAATTAAGGGTGGTCAAGCTAATCCAGCTCCCCCTGTGGGACCTGCTTTAGGTCAACGAGGCGTTAATATTATGGAATTCTGTAAAGCTTTCAATGATAAGACAAAATCGATGGCAGGAAAACCCGTTCCTGTTGAAATTACGGTTTATAAAGACAAAAAATTTGACTTTAAAATTAAATCACCTCCCGCATCTTATTATATTAAAGAAGCAGTAAAACTTAAGGGTGGATCAAAAGAACCTGGAAGAAATATTGTAGCTTCAATTTCTAAAAAACAATTAGAGGATATTGCTAAAGAAAAAATGAATGATCTTAACGCTCATGATATTAACGAAGCAGTAAAAATTATAGCAGGATCAGCAAGATCAATGGGTATAGAGGTGAAAGAATAATGCCTTCAAAAAGATTTAAAAAGTTACCTGAGAAAACAAATGATCTCAACGCTGAGACTTTTGAAAAATTGATACCTACACTTAAAAAAAATTGTACTACCAAATTTGACGAGTCTTTAGATTTAAGTTTTCAAATAAACAACAAACAAAAAAAAAGTGAAGTTAATATTAGAACCGTAGTTAACTTACCAGGTGGTACAGGTAAAAAAGTAAAAGTGGCCGTTGTATGTGAGGAAAATAAAACTCAGGAAGCTAAAGATGCAGGAGCAGATATTGTTGGTAGTGATGAATTTGTTGAGAAAATTAAAGGTGGTGAATTAAATTTTGAAAAATTAATTTGTACAACTGGAATGATGGTAAAGCTCTCAAAATTAGGAAAAGTTTTAGGACCGAAAGGTTTAATGCCAAATCCAAAACTTGGTTCAGTGTCTGATAACATTAAAGAGGCCGTAACAAATGCAAAATCAGGTCAAGTTGAAATAAGAAACGATAAAGATGGTAATATTGGTGTAAGTATTGGTAAAAAATCTTTCAGTGACGAACAACTAATAAAAAATTACAAAGCTATCTTAGAAACTTTAGAAAAAGAAAAATCAAATAATACTTTAAAAGGAGATCTAATAAAAAATGTTTTTGCAACCTCAACAATGGGTGTCTCTTATAAAGTTAAATTAGGTAAGTCGATATAGATATGATGAATAAAGATCAAAAGAAAAATTATATTGAGGAAATGACCTCAAAATTTGAGAATAGTAAAGCTGTTATGGTTACTCATTATCAGGGTTTAACAATGACACAACTAGATGATTTAAGAGCAAAAATGAGAGAGCATGGAATTGTTTTTAAAATCACAAAGAATAGAATTACAAAACTTGCATTAGAAAAAACTAAATGTAAGGATTTAACCAATTTGTTTACTGGCCCTACAGCTGTTGCTTTTGGTGAAGATGCAATTATGTCTGCAAGGATTCTCTCAAAATTTGCAAAAGATAACGAAAATTTAAAATTAATTGGCGGCATAATGGATAATGAAGTCTTAGATCAGGCTGGTGTCCAAAATGTAGCAAGTTTACCAACTTTAGACGAAGCTAGAGCTAATATTGTGGGTATTTTAAACGCTCCTGCATCTAAATTAATTAGCATTTTACTTGCACATTCGGAAAAAATGAGTAGTTTGACCGCAGAAAATTCTGAAACACAACCCAAAGAGTAATTAATATGCCTGACCTTAATAAAATTATTGAAGACCTTTCTAGTTTAACAGTTGCAGAGGCAGCTGAACTTTCAAAACAATTAGAGGAAAAATGGGGTGTAACTCCAATGGCCGCAGCAGCTCCAGCAGCAGCAGGTGGTGCAGCACCGACAGAAGAAAAAGATGATTTTACTATCATGTTAGTTTCTGCTGGTGATAAAAAAATTAACGTCATTAAAGAAGTAAGAGCAGCTACTTCATTAGGATTAAAAGAAGCTAAAGATCTAGTAGAAGGAGCACCAAAAGAAGTTAAATCTGGTGTTAATAAAAAAGAAGCTGAAGAGATCAAAGCTAAGTTAGAAGCTGCAGGCGCTAAAGTAGAACTTAAATAAATTAATAAGAAAGAATTCAAATACTGATTATTTTTAATCAGTATTAATAAATATAAATGCAATTATCTTTTACTGAAAAGAAAAATATAAGAAAAAGTTTTGGAAAACTAAAAGAAAGTTTATCAATACCAAATTTAATAGAAGTTCAAAAAAACTCATATAAAGAATTAACTGAATTTAATTCAGTACCCGCTGATTTAATAAAGGGTTTTGATAGGGTATTTAAAAGTATATTTCCTATTGAAGACTTAAATGATAAAGCCACATTAGAATATGTTTCTTATAGATTGGAAAAACCGAAATTTGATGTTGAGGAATGTATCACAAGAGGGCTTACTTATTCATCAGCATTGAAATGTACTTTAAGATTGGTTGTTTACGAAATAGATCAAGAAAATAATACAAAAGATATTTTGTCAGCTAAAGAACAAGAGGTTTATATGGGCGAAGTTCCGATGATGACAAATAGTGGAACATTTATTACAAACGGTGTTCAACGAGTTGTAGTAAACCAGATGCATAGAAGCCCTGGAGTTTTTTTTGATCATGATAAAGGTAAAACTCATGCAAGTGGTAAATTGCTATTTAATTGTAGAGTAATACCAAATAGAGGATCTTGGTTAGATTTTGAATATGATGTTAAAGATTTTTTGTATTTTAAAATAGATAGAAAAAAGAAAATTTTTGCGTCAACTTTATTACTAGCAATTGGATACACTAAAGCAGAAATAGCAGATGAGTTTTATGAGAACGAACAATATACTTTTGATATTAAAACAGAAAAATGGAAAACAAAATTTAATCCCGAAAACTATAAAGCAAAAAATTTTTCAGAAGAAGTAATAGATGCAAAGACTGGTAAGGTTGTAATAAAATTAGGTGACAAAATTAATTATTTAAACGCTAAAAAATTAGCAAATGATGGACTTAAGGATATTTTAGTCTCTAGAGAGTCTTTATTTGGAAAAATTTTACATAGAGATATTAAAGTAAACGAAGAGGAAGGGGGGACGTTTAAAATTGGAACCGAGTTAAATGATACCATAATACAACAAATTCTTGACGTAAATATCCATTCTCTTCAATTATCAGTTACCAACTCGATTAACAAAGGCCCTTATCTCCTTACTACGATTTTGAATGACAAAAATAATTCTAAAGAAGAGGCAATTACTGAAATTTATAAGATGTTAAGGCCTGGTGAGCCCCCTACTATAGAAATTGCTACACAAATATTTAATAATTTATTTTTCAGTTCAGATAGATATGATTTGTCTGATGTTGGAAGAGTTAAAATGAACTCTAGATTAAACCAAGAATGTTCAGATAAAATTACAATACTAAGAAATGATGACATTATTGCCATTGTTCACAAAATGTTAGAATTAAGAGATGGTAAAGATGAGGTTGATGATATTGACCATCTAGGAAACAGAAGAGTTCGTTCTGTAGGTGAGCTAGTTGAAAATCAAGCGCGTATTGGTGTTTATAGAATGGAAAGGGCAATTAAAGAGAAGATGACGACTTTAGATGTTGAGTCTGCGATGCCCCAAGATTTAATTAATGCCAAACCATTAACTGTTTCATTAAAAGACTTTTTTGCGAGTTCTCAACTTTCTCAGTTTATGGATCAAACAAATCCACTTTCTGAAATAACACATAAGAGAAGAGTATCTGCACTGGGACCAGGTGGTCTTACACGAGAAAGAGCAGGGTTTGAAGTTCGAGATGTTCATCCAACTCATTATGGCAGAATTTGCCCAATAGAAACTCCTGAAGGCCCAAACATTGGACTAATAAATAGTTTATCTACATATGCAAAAATTAATAAGTATGGTTTTATTGAAAGTCCATATAAAAAAGTAAAAGATGGTGTTGTTCAAGATAAAGTTGAATATCTTTCAGCGATGGAAGAAACCAAGTATACTATTGCACAAGCAAATACTAAAGTTGACAAGAATGGGAAAATTATTGAAGACTTGGTCTCATGTAGGCAAAATTTAAACTTTCTTTTATCAAAACCAGATACAATTGATTACATCGACGTATCTCCAAAACAACTTGTTTCAGTTGCTGCATCTTTAATTCCTTTCTTAGAAAATGATGATGCTAACAGAGCTCTAATGGGTTCAAATATGATGAGACAGGCTGTTCCACTATTAAAACCAGAGTCACCTCTTGTAGGAACAGGAATTGAAAGTGATGTTGCACTTGATTCAGGAGTAACAATAGTCGCCAAAAGAGATGGTATAGTTGATAAAATAGATGGAAAAAGAATTGTTATTAAAGTTACTGAAGAGACAGACTTTAGCGAGTCTGGAGTTGACATTTATAACTTACAAAAATTTAAAAGATCAAATCAAAATACTTGTATCAACCAAAGACCTTTAGTTAGAGTTGGAGATAAAGTTAAATCTGGTGATATAATTGCTGATGGACCCTCAACTAAATTGGGTGAGTTAGCTTTAGGAAAAAATGTAACTGTAGCTTTTATGCCTTGGCAAGGGTACAATTTTGAAGACTCAATATTGATCTCAGAAAGATGTGTAACTGATGATGTATTTACTTCTGTGCATATAGAAGAATATGAGATCATGGCAAGAGACACTAAACTTGGGGAAGAAGAAATTACAAGAGACATTCCTAATGTAAATGAAGAAGCATTAAAAAATCTTGATGAGTCGGGTGTAGTTTATATAGGTGCTGAGGTAAATGCAGGGGATATTTTAGTAGGAAAAGTCACTCCAAAAGGTGATTCTGCATCAGGTCCAGAAGAAAAATTATTAAGATCAATTTTTGGTGAAAAGGCAATAGATGTTACCGACACATCATTAAGAATGTCCAGAGGCAGCAGTGGAACAGTTGTTGATGTAAGAGTTTTTAACAGACATGGTATCGAAAAAGATGAAAGATCTATAACAATAGAAAGAGCTGAAATTGAGGAAGTTCAACAGGATAAAATAGTTGAGGAAGAAATTTTAGAGAGAAGTATTAAACAAAGAGCAGCTCAGATTTTATCTGGCACATCGCTAACCAAAAAAGTTAAAGATTTATCTGAAGGTACAAAAATAGATTTTGAAGCTATAAATAGTCTTCCAATTAACGACGTGTTTAAAATTTTAAACGGTAATGCAGCAAATGAAACGACTCTTTTACAATTAAAAGATCAATACAATAAAGCCAAACAAGATATTACGGAAAGATTTGAAGATAAAGTTCTCAAAATTAGAAGTGGGGACGATTTACTCCCAAGTGTAATGAAAATGGTAAAAGTTTTTGTTGCAATCAAAAGAAGATTGAGACCAGGAGATAAAATGTCAGGTAGACATGGAAATAAAGGTGTTGTCAGTAAAATTGTACCAGTTGAAGACATGCCATATCGTGAAGATGGTAGACCTGTTGATATAGTGCTTAATCCTCTCGGGGTTCCTAGTAGGATGAATGTAGGTCAGATTTTAGAAACTCATTTAGGTTGGGCTTGTAAAGAATTTGGTGAAGAGGTTAAAAAATTAGTTAATGAAAATAGTAAAAAAATTGAAAAAACTGAAAAAATAGCAAATTTTTTAAAGTCTGTTTATGGAGAGGAAATCTTTAATGATAAAGTAGATAAATTAAGTAAAAATGAATTTAAAGATTTGTGTGAAAATTTACAAAATGGAATAGCAATTTCAACTCCAGTATTCGATGGTGCTAAGGAAAAAAATGTTACAGAAATGCTAGAATTAGCAAACCTTCCAGGTTCTGGTCAAACATATTTATGGGATGGAAGAACTGGTGAAATGTTTGATAGACCTGTAACAGTGGGTATTATCTACATGTTAAAACTTCATCATTTGGTTGAAGATAAAATTCATGCAAGATCAACAGGACCTTATAGTCTGGTTACCCAGCAACCACTCGGAGGTAAAGCACAACTTGGTGGACAAAGATTTGGTGAGATGGAGGTTTGGGCTTTAGAAGCATATGGTGCTTCATATACACTACAAGAAATATTAACAGTGAAATCAGATGATGTTGCTGGTAGAGTAAAAGTATACGAAACCATAGTTAAAGGTGAAGAGAACTTTGAGTCAGGTATTCCAGAGTCTTTCAACGTATTAGTTAAGGAAATTAAATCGTTAGCATTAAACGTGGAGCTAAATTAAATGAAAAAAGAATTAACAGATCTATTTAAAAATACTGAGATATCAGAAACTCAAAATTTTAATAGCATTAAAATTTCTCTAGCTAGTCCTGAAAAAATTAAATCATGGACATATGGCGAAATTAAAAAACCTGAAACAATAAATTATAGAACTTTTAGACCAGAAAAGGATGGTTTATTTTGTGCAAGAATTTTTGGCCCTATAAAAGATTATGAATGTTTGTGTGGAAAATACAAACGAATGAAGTTTAGAGGGATAATTTGCGAAAAATGTGGTGTTGAGGTTACTAAGTCGAATGTGAGAAGAGAAAGAATGGGTCATATTAATCTTGCTACACCAGTAGCACATATATGGTTTCTAAAGTCTTTACCTAGTAGAATTGCACTTGCTGTAGACATGAAACTTAAAGAAATAGAGAGAGTTCTGTATTTTGAAAATTTTATAGTAATAGAACCTGGTTTAACTGGTCTGCAAAAAAATCAATTATTAAATGAGGAAGAACTAGCCAAATACCAAGATGAGTTTGGAGAGGAGGCATTTACCGCTGGAATAGGAGCAGAGGCTGTTCTTGATATGCTTAAGAATTTGGATTTAGAGAATGAAAGAAAAAATTTAGTGAATTTTATTAAAGAGACAAAATCTAAAGTTAATGAGGAAAGAGCAATTAAAAGACTTAAACTAGTGGAGTCATTTATAGAAACTGGACAAAAACCAGAGTGGATGATTATGACAGTTGTACCAGTTATTCCGCCTGAGTTGAGGCCACTTGTTCCATTAGATGGAGGTAGATTTGCAACATCAGATCTAAATGATCTTTATAGAAGAGTGATCAATAGAAATAATAGACTAAAAAGATTAATGGATCTAAAAGCTCCAGATATCATCGTTAGGAACGAAAAAAGAATGCTTCAAGAGTCAGTTGATGCATTGTTTGATAACGGTAGAAGAGGGAGAGTAATTACCGGAACAGGAAAAAGACCTCTAAAATCTCTTGCTGAAATGCTCAAAGGTAAACAAGGGAGATTTAGACAAAATTTATTAGGTAAACGTGTAGATTATTCTGGTAGATCTGTAATTGTTGTTGGTCCAGATTTAAAACTTCATGAATGCGGTTTACCTAAAAAAATGGCCTTAGAATTATTTAAGCCATTTTTATATGCAAGATTAAATAAACTAGGTTTAGCCTCAACAATTAAACAGGCAAAAAAACTTGTCGAAAAAGAGACCAATGCAGTTTGGGATGCACTTGAGTTAATTGTAAGAGAACACCCTGTACTTTTAAATAGAGCACCAACACTTCATAGACTTGGTGTACAAGCATTCGAGCCAAAATTAATTGAGGGAGATGCAATTGAACTTCATCCTTTAACATGTGCAGCATTTAACGCTGATTTTGATGGTGACCAGATGGCCGTACACGTACCTTTGAGCTTAGAGGCCCAATTAGAGGCAAGAATTTTAATGTTATCAACTAACAACATTCTTTCACCTTCAAATGGTAAACCTATCATTGTTCCAAGTCAGGATATGATCTTAGGAATTTATTACCTTTCGCAAGAGCCAGTTACTGATAAGCCAGCTGGTTACTTTGTTGATTCTGATCAAATTGAGTTTGCATTATCTTCAGGTCAGATAAAAGTACACAGTACAATTATATCCAGATTTGAAACTGAAGATGATAAAGGAAATAAAAAATATGAAAAATATACTTCAACAGCTGGAAGATTTTTACTAGCAAATTTATTACCAAAAAATAGTAATATTAAATTCTCTTTAATAGATAGATTATTACCTAAAAAAGTAGTTTCCGAAATTATTGATATCGTCTTTAGATTTTGTGGTCAAAAAACTACGGTTATATTTTGTGATAAGTTAAAAGATTTAGGATTTAAGCATGCATTCAAAGCTGGAATATCGTTTGGTAAAGATGATTTAGTTATTCCTGAAAGTAAAACTCAATTAATTGATGATACTAAAAAATTGATTGCTGACTATGAAACACAGTATGCAGAAGGATTAATCACAAGAGGTGAAAAGTATAACAAAGTAGTTGATGCTTGGTCTAAGTGTACAGATAAAGTAGCTGGTGAAATGATGAAGGGTATTTCGGCAACTGAGAAAACATCAGAGGGATTGAAAATTAATTCCGTATTTATGATGGCCGATAGTGGTGCCAGAGGTTCTGCGGCTCAAATGAAACAATTAGCTGGAATGCGTGGTCTGATTGCTAAACCATCTGGAGAAATTATTGAAAGTCCTATTACTTCTAACTTTAAAGAAGGCTTAACAGCTCTAGAATATTTTAATTCAACTCACGGAGCAAGAAAAGGTCTTGCTGATACTGCACTTAAGACTGCGAGTTCAGGTTATTTAACAAGAAGACTCTGTGATGTAGCTCAAGATTTAACTGTAACTAAAAAAGCTTGTGATTGTAAAAAACCTGGTTTCATAGAATTATCTGAAATTTTAGAAGGTGGAAATGTTGTCGTTAGTTTGTCAGAAAGAGCTTTAGGAAGAGTAACTTTTGATGAAGTTAAACACCCTTTAACTGGTGAGGTTATTATTAAAAAAGAGGAAATGATTGATGAGGCAGGCTGCGATAAAATTGACGCTGCTGGTGTCAAAGCTATAAAGGTTTACTCTGTAATGACCTGTGGATCTAAAGAGGGCGTTTGTGCAACATCTTATGGAAGAGATTTATCTAGAGGCAAGATGGTTCATGTTGGTGAAGCTATTGGTATGATTTCTGCCCAATCTATTGGTGAGCCAGGAACACAATTAACAATGAGAACTTTCCACGTTGGCGGTACAGCATCTGTTAAACAAGACTCTCAGATTGTAACTAAGAATGAGGGAACTTTAAGGATTTTAAACTCAAATATTTTAGAAGACTCTAAGAAAAACCTAATTGTTATGGGAAGAAATACTCAACTTTCTATAGAGGATGATAAAGGAGTTCAAATAGCAGTTTATAAAGTTGCCTATGGGTCAAGATTATTTTTTAATAATGGAGATAAAGTTAAGGCAAATACAAAAATTTGTGAATGGGATCCATATACAACACCAGTTATAGCTGAGAAAAGTGGTGAAGCTAGTTTTGTTGATTTAATTGACGGTGTTTCTATTCAAGAAACTACAGATGATGCAACTGGTATATCATCTAAATCTGTGATTGACTGGAGAGGTCAATCAAAAAGTACTGATTTAAAACCTAGAATTACATTAAGAGATGAAAAAGGAAATGTAATTAAAAAAGCTGACGATAACGAAGCCAGATATTATTTAGTTCCAGACTCAATTCTATCAGTAAAAGATGGTCAAAAAGTTTTTGCAGGTGATGTTATTGCAAGATTACCTAAAGAAACTACTAAAACAAAAGACATCACTGGTGGTCTACCGAGGGTCGCTGAATTATTTGAAGCAAGAAAAGCAAAAGATAGCGCCATCATCGCAGAAAATGATGGCCAAGTTGTTTTTGGCAAAGAAGTCAGAGGAAAACAAAGAGTTTCAATTGTACCAGAAGATGGAGGAGAACCTTCAAATTATTTAATACCAAAAGGTAAGCATATTAATTTTAACCCAGGTGAAAAAATTCAAAAAGGTGAATACCTGCTCGATGGTCAGCCTTTACCACATGATATCTTAAGAATATTAGGAATAAAAGAATTAACTGAATATTTTGTCAATCAAGTTCAAGAAGTTTATAGATTGCAAGGAGTAATTATTAACGATAAACACATTGAAACTATTTTAAGACAAATGTTGAAAAAAGTTGAGGTTAAAGTATCCGGAGATTCATCATATTTACCTGGAGAAATAATTGACAGAATAAAATTTGATAATGTTAATGAAAAATTAGTTGCAGATGGCAAAGATCCAGCTGTTGGTGAAAGAGTATTAATGGGAATTACTAAAGCATCATTACAAACAGAGTCATTTATTTCTGCAGCATCTTTCCAAGAAACTACGAGAGTATTAACAGATGCAGCTATTAAAGGGAAAGTTGATCCGTTAAACGGTCTTAAAGAGAACGTTATTGTTGGTAGATTGGTACCTGCTGGAACTGGAAATATTAAAAATAATTGGAACAAAAAAGCTCTTAAGGATGACAATGAGTTCTTATCAGAACAAGAAAAAATTGAGAGCCCAGAACCTTCTGAAACACAGGCAAATCAGTAAAAAAATCGCTTAATACTTGAACTTTTAGTTTGACAATAGTCAATTATTAAGTAATTTGGCGATATTTTTGGTTGGAATGTAGTGCTTCTAACAGCACTAAACGCTGCCACAAAATAACCTGTCAGTTATTTTCATCTAAAAATAAATTAATTAATTTTTAAAAATTTATGCCAACAATTAACCAATTGTTAAGAAAAAAAAGAGTAAAACAAGTATCGAGGAACAAAGTTCCTGCTTTACAAAAACAACCTTTGAAAAGAGGTGTTTGTGTTAAAGTTTACACAACTACTCCGAAGAAGCCTAATTCGGCTTTAAGAAAAGTTGCAAGAGTAAGATTATCAAATGGTTTTGAAGTTACAGCTTATATTCCAGGTGAAGGTCATAATTTACAAGAACACTCCGTAGTTTTAATTAGAGGCGGAAGGGTAAAAGATTTACCAGGAGTTAGATATCATATCCTAAGAGGTAATCTTGATACCCAGGGTGTTGCTAACAGAAAACAAAGAAGATCTTTGTATGGAACAAAAAAAGGTAAGTAATGTCTAGAAAAAAAACTCAACCTAAAAAAAATGTTGTTCCAGATCCAAAATTCAACTCAACAATTATTCCAAAATTAATAAACAATATTATGTATGATGGTAAAAGAGGTATTGCCGCTAAAATAGTTTACGATGCTATTGATAAAATTAAAACAAAAACTAAAGATGAGCCAATTAATATTTTTAATGAAGCTATAAATAACATCAAGCCAACTGTAGAAGTTAGATCAAGAAGAGTCGGTGGTGCAACTTATCAAGTCCCAGTCGAGGTAAAAAGTAAAAGAGCACAAGCTTTAGCAATTAGATGGTTAGTAGACTCAGCAAGAAAAAGAAAAGATAAACATATGTCAGATAAAATTTTTAACGAGCTTTTTGATGCATATGAAAAAAAAGGTGCTGCAGTTAAAAAAAGAGAGGATGTTCACAAGATGGCAGAGTCCAATAAGGCTTTTGCGCATTTTAGGTGGTAAAAAATTATGGCTAGAACTCATACTTTAGACAAATATAGAAACATTGGGATCATGGCTCACATTGATGCTGGTAAAACAACTACTACTGAAAGAGTTTTATATTACACAGGTAAAAGTCATAAAATCGGAGAAGTTCATGATGGCGCTGCAACAATGGATTGGATGGAGCAAGAGCAAGAAAGAGGAATTACTATTACATCAGCAGCAACTACTTGTTTTTGGAATAACCATAGAATTAATATAATTGATACTCCAGGTCACGTAGATTTTACAATCGAAGTTGAAAGATCACTTAAAGTTTTAGATGGAGCTGTTGCAGTATTTGATGGCGTAGCGGGTGTAGAGCCGCAATCAGAAACTGTATGGAGACAAGCAGATAAATACAAAGTTCCTCGAATTTGTTTTGTTAATAAACTTGATAGAACTGGTGCTGATTTCTTTAGATGTGTAGATATGATTAGAGATAGATTAGGTGCAAACCCCTTAGTGCTACAAGTTCCTATAGGTGCAGAAGCTTCTCTATCAGGCGTTGTCGATCTAGTAAAAATGAAAGCTCAGGTTTGGAAAAACGAAGCTCTAGGCGCAGAGTGGGAATATAAAGATATCCCAGAAGATCTAAAAGAAATTTCGCAAAAATATAGAACAGAATTAGTTGAAACAGCTGTTGAGCAAGATGAAAAGTTGATGGAAGCTTATTTAAATGGAGATGAAATCAAAGAAGAAGACTTGATTAAATGTATAAGAAGTGGAACTTTAAACTTTAGTTTTGTACCAGTTTTAACCGGTTCAGCTTTTAAAAATAAAGGTGTACAGCCTTTACTTGATGCTGTTGTGCATTATTTACCTAGTCCTGTTGATATTGGTTCTATTAAAGGAACTAAATTAGGATCTGAAGACGAAATAGAGATGAAATTTGACGATAATGTTCCATTTTCAGCACTTGCGTTTAAAGTTGCTAATGATCCATTTGTAGGCTCGCTAACTTTTATAAGAATTTATTCAGGGACAGTCAAAACTGGAACTGCTGTTTTTAATTCATCTAAAGAAAAAGAGGAAAGAGTTGGAAGAATGCTTTTGATGCATGCTAACTCTAGAGAGGATATTAAAGAGGCTAATGCTGGTGATATAGTTGCTTTAGCAGGATTAAAAAATACTATTACAGGTCATACTTTATGTGATGAAGAAAATTCTATTTTATTAGAGCCCATGGAGTTTCCTGATCCAGTTATTGAAATTGCTGTTGAACCAAAAACAAAAGCCGACCAAGAAAAAATGGGTGAAGCATTAGGTCGATTAGCTAAAGAGGATCCATCATTTAGAGTTACGTCTGATGAGGAGTCAGGTCAAACAATCATTAAAGGTATGGGTGAACTACATTTAGATATTATTGTTGATAGAATGAAAAGAGAATTTAAAGTTGAAGCTAACGTAGGTGCTCCTCAAGTTGCTTATAGAGAAACGATTGAAGCAGCTTCTGAGGTTGAATACACCCACAAAAAACAAAGCGGTGGTGCAGGACAATTTGCCAAAGTTAAATTATTAGTTGAGCCACAAGAGGCTGGAAAAGGCAGAGAAGTTGAAAGTAAAATCAAAGGTGGAGCAATTCCTAAAGAATTTATACCAGGTGTAGAAAAAGGAATTGAAACAATATCAGATGGTGGAATTTTAGCTGGTTTCCCAATGATAGATTACAAAGTAACTATTTTAGATGGACTTCATCACGACGTTGACTCTAGTGTATTAGCTTTTGAATTAGCAAGTAGAGCTTGTTTCAAAGAAGCGTGTACAAAAGGTGGTTTAAAGTTATTAGAACCAGTGATGAGAGTTGAAGTAGTAACACCAGAAGATTATATGGGCGATGTTATAGGAGATTTAAATAGTAGAAGAGGCCAGATAAGCACTCAAGAGCAGAGAGGTAACGCAACTGTAATTACAGCAATGGTGCCTTTAGCAAATATGTTTGGATACATAAATAATTTGAGATCAATGTCACAAGGCAGAGCTCAATATTCTATGTTTTTTGATCATTATTCCAAAGTTCCACAAAATGTTCAGGACGAGGTAACTAAAAAGATTGCAGGATAATTATGGAAAAACAGAATATTAGAATTAAACTTAGAGCTTATGATAACAAAGTGTTAGATGCATCAACTGAAGAAATAGTCAATACAGTAAAAAGAACTGGTGCAACAATTAAGGGACCAATACCTTTACCAACAAGGATAGAAAGATATACTGTATTAAGATCCCCACACATAGATAAAAAAAGTAGAGAACAATTTGAATCTAGAACACACAAGAGATTAATAGATATAATTGAACCAACACCTCAAACGGTTGAAGCATTAATGAAATTAGACTTAGCTTCCGGTGTAGATGTAGAAATAAAAATTTAATTATGAGTGAAATAGCTTTAATAGGTAAAAAAATTGGAATGACTAGAGAATTTTATAAATCTGGTCAAATAGTGCCAGTCACAGTTTTAAAAGTTGAGAAGGCGAGAGTAATTCAAGTTATTGAAGAAGAGCAACGTGGATACAAGGCTGTTCAGCTTGGATATGGTAAGATTAAAAATTCGAAGCTAACAAAAGCAATGAAAGGTTTTTTTACCAAAAAAAATACTGAAGCAAAAAAAAAATTAAAAGAATTTAGAGTAAACGATACATCAGTCTATAAAGAAGGTAATGAGTTTGGTTTGGAAATTTTTAAGGATACTAAATTTGTAGACACAAGATCAAAAACTATTGGTAAAGGTTTTGCAGGTGCTATGAAAAGACATAATTTTGGTGGTTTAAGAGCCAGTCACGGAGTATCTATTTCTCATAGAGCACATGGTTCAACAGGTCATAGCCAGGATCCAGGGAAAGTTTTTAAAGGTAAGAAAATGGCTGGCCATATGGGTGACAAATTAAGAACTATGCAAAATATTGAAATTATCAAAGCAGATTTAGAAAACGAACTACTTTATTTAAAAGGATCAATTCCAGGTTCAAAAAATTCAGAGGTATTAATTAAGGGTTCAGTAAAAAAAGTAAGTAAAATGACTATAACTGAAAAACTAGCTGCTGCAGAGCAAGCAAAAAAAACACCTGATAAAAAGAAAAAATAATGAAATTAGATAAAATTAGTATTGATGGAAAAAAAGATAGTATTGAGGTGCTAGATAAAATTTTCTCAGCAAAAGTTAATAACAAACTTGTTAGTAGTGTACTTTATAAAACTAACGCAAATTATAAAGGTAGACATGCAAAAACGAAGCAGCAAAATGAAGTTAAAGGTCCAACATCAAAAATTTATGCACAAAAAGGAACGGGTGGTGCTAGACACGCAAGTAGAAAAGCTCCTATTTTTGTTGGTGGTGGTGTAGCTCATGGACCAAAAGGTGAGCTAGCGTATAAAAAAAGAAAATTAAATAAAAATGAAAAAAAATTGAGTATTGCATCACTAATTACTGAAAAGAATAATAATAAAAATTTATTAATCTTAAATGATTTTAATTCTGAAATTAAAAAAACTAAGGAAATGAGTTTAATAATTAACAAGTTAGAAATTTCAAACTCACTATTAATACTAGATAAAAATTCTAAAGAAAAAATTGAAAAATCAGCAAGAAATATTCCAAATGTTAAAGTTACAGATGTTAATCATTTTAGTGCCTACGACATTATTAAATTTAAAAAAGTTGTATTTACAGAAAGCTCAGTAAAAGAACTAGAAAAGAGATATTCTTAAAATGGATAAAATACATTTATACGATAAAATTCTCTCACCAGTTGTTACAGAGAAATCAACAAATTTGTCTGAGTTAAATAAGATTACATTTAAAGTACCTGATGGTGCTAATAAAAAAAATCTTAAAAAAAATATTGAAAAAATTTTTAAAGTAAATGTTACTAAAATTAATATAATAAATAAGCAGAATAGAACTAAAGTTACTAGAGGAAAAAAAGTAAAAGTTTCAGGATATAAAAAGGCAATAATTACACTTAAAAAAGGTCAGAGTATTGATCTAACAACAGGAATTTAATAAATGGCATTAAAAACTTTTAAACCATACACAAAATCTACTAGAGGCACTATTCTAGTTGATAGAGCTGGACTGTGGAAGGGCAAACCATTCAAGTCGCTTGTTTCTCCTAAAAATGCAATGAAAGGTAGAAATAATAACGGTCATATCACCTCAATAAATAGAGCTGGTGGTCACAAGAAAATGTATAGACATGTTGACTTTTACAGAAAAAAATTTGACATGCAGGCTACCGTTGAAAGAGTAGAATACGATCCAAATAGATCATGCTATATCATGTTGGTTAAGTTTGAAGATGGAACTCATGCATATTTTCTCGCACCTCAAAAAATAAAAGTAGGCGACAAAATTGAAAGTGGATCCAAAAAAGAGATTAAAATTGGTAACTGTATGCCACTGCAAGACATCCCAGTCGGAATCAACATTCATAATGTTGAGATTCAGCCTGGTGGGGGTGGAAAAATTGCTAGATCAGCAGGTTCTTCAGTTACAATAAGTGGTTTAGATGGAAATTACAGTTTAATTAAACTTTCATCAGGTGAAATTAGAAAAATTGACTCCAGATCTTTAGCTACAATAGGAATTTTAAGTAATCCTGATCAAAAAAATATTAAAATTGGAAAAGCAGGTAGATCAAGATGGTTGGGAAGAAGACCACATACAAGAGGTGTTGTTAAAAACCCTGTAGATCACCCTCACGGAGGAGGTGAAGGTAAATCTGCTGGTGGCAGACATCCTGTTTCACCTACAGGTCAATCAGCTAAAGGATTAAAAACAAGAGATAATAAAAGAACAGATAAATTCATAGTTAAGAGAAGAAACAAAAGGAAGGATACTAAGTAATGGCTAGGGCAGTTTGGAAAGGACCTTTTGTAGAAGAAAGTTTAATCAAAAAAGTTGATAAATATAAAGATGACCCAAAAAAAATTCCTATTAAAACATGGTCTAGAAAATCAACTATTTTACCAGATTTTGTAGGAGTTAGTTTTCAAATTTATAACGGAAAAAAGTTTATACCAATCACAGTTTCAGAAGATATGGTTGGACATAAGCTGGGTGAATTTGCACCAACAAGAACTTTTTTTGGTCATACCCCAGCAGATAAGAAAGCTAAACCTGCTACAGCAGAGAAAAAATAATTATGGGTAAAAAAAAGAAAATTGATAAAAATAACGAAAAGACTGTAAAGTCTATTAATAATGGCGTTAGATCAAGTGTCAGAAAACTTAATCCAATATTAAAAAGTATAGTTGGAAAAAAAGTTGATGTAGCAATTAGAGATTTACAGTTTTCTGAAAAAAGAATTACAAGAGATGTTAGAAAAACTATTAGTTCAGCAGTTGCAAATGCAGAAAACAACTTTCAGTATGATATTGATAATTTGTTTGTCAAAGAGGCATATTGTGGAAAAAAAATAGTTATGAAAAGGTTCAGACCACGTGCAAAAGGGAGAGCTGCTCCTATTATAAAACCTTGGTCGACGGTTACAATAATATTATCAGAAACAAAAAAATTGGAGAAACATGGGACAAAAAGTTAATCCTGTAGGTTTTAGGTTAGGCGTGAACAGAGGCTGGGATTCTGTTTGGTACGCTAAGAAAAAAGATTTTGGTAACTACCTAATAGAAGATTTTAAGATCCGTGAATACATTAAAAAAAATGTTATTAATTCTGGTGTATCTAAAGTTATGATTGAACGAACATCTAATAAGTGTTACGTGACTATCTATACCTCTAGACCTGGTTTTGTGATTGGTAAAAAGGGAAGTGATATTGATAAAATAAAAAATAATTTATCAAAATTTACTACTAATGAAGTAAATTTAAATATTAAAGAGGTAAAAAAACCTGAGACTAATTCTTATCTAGTTGCAGAAAATATTGCGCAACAACTTGTTAAAAGAATTTCTTATAGAAGAGCTATGAAAAGAGCAATGCAATCTTGTATTAGATTAGGTGCTAAAGGCATCAAAGTTT
Organism: uncultured Pelagibacteraceae bacterium; assembly: GCA_902604175.1. Taxonomy (GTDB): domain Bacteria; phylum Pseudomonadota; class Alphaproteobacteria; order Pelagibacterales; family Pelagibacteraceae; genus Pelagibacter. The sequence goes on along the minus strand of CACKXR010000001.1, from coordinate 25,151 downwards.
CTGTTAGTGGAAGATTAGGTGGAAACGAAATAGCTAGAACAGAATGGTTGCGTGACGGAAGTATTCCTTCACACACATTAAGAGCAGATATTGATTATGCTGAAGCAGAAGCACTAACCACTTATGGGATTATTGGAATTAAAGTTTGGATTTACAAAGGTGAAGTTTTTGCGAGAGAATTTAGCCAAGAGACAAATAAAGCAACACCACAAGAGGGCAAACAGTAATGTTACAACCAGTAAGAACTAAGTGGAGAAAAGCCCATAAAGGTAGAATTCATGGTAATGCTTCAAGAGCAAGTAACATAAATTATGGAGCTTATGCATTAAAAGCTTTGCAGCCAGAAAGAGTAACTGGAAAACAAATTGAAGCTGCTAGAGTGGCATTAACAAGACATATGAAAAGACAAGGTAGGGTTTGGACAAGGATTTTTCCGAATATACCAGTTTCTAAAAAACCAATTGAGGTTAGGATGGGTAAAGGAAAAGGATCACCAGAGTTTTTTGCTTGTAGAGTTAAACCTGGTAGAATTTTGTTTGAGGTTGATGGTGTTTCAGAACAAATAGCAAAAGAGGCTCTATATAAAGCTTCTGCAAAATTACCAATTAAAACAAAGACAATTAAGAGATTTGTATGATGAAAAAACAAGAAATTAAAAAATTATCAAAAGATGAAGTTTTGAAAAATATAGAGAAACTCAAAAAAGATCTTTTTAATTTTAGATTTCAGAAAATAAATTCACAAATAACAAATCCAGCTAAAATTGGTGAAACTAGAAAAACAATAGCAAGATTAAAAACTATATTAAAAGGAAAATTAAATGCCTAAAAAAATATTAACAGGTGTAGTTGTAAGCGACAAACCTAACAAGACCGTCACTGTAATGGTTGAGAGAAAGTATTCGCATCCTGTACTTAAAAAAGTAATTAAAGTTAGAAAAAATTATAATGCGCATGATGAAAATAATAAATTTAGAACTGGTGATAAAGTTTCAATAATTGAAAGTAAGCCTTTTTCAAAAAATAAAAAATTTCAAGTTATGGAGAATGCAAAATAATGATTGGTGTACAAACAGAATTACAAGTAGCTGATAATACTGGTGCAAAAAGAATAGAATGTATCAAAGTTCTTGGTGGATCTAAAAGAAGATATGCAAGTATCGGAGATACTATTGTTATAGCTGTTAAAGAAGCTATACCTAAAGGTAAAGTCAAAAAGGGTACAGTTCATAAGGCAGTCGTTGTTAGAGTTAAAAAAGGTATTCATAGAAATGATGGTTCAAAAGTAAAATTTGATAATAATGCAGCAGTTTTAGTAGATGATAAGGGCGAACCAGTTGGTACCAGAATTTTTGGCCCGGTAACAAGAGAATTAAGAAGCAGAGGACAAATGAAGATCATCTCATTAGCACCGGAGGTTTTATAAGATGATTAAAAAAGGTTTAAAAGTTAGAGTTCTAGTTGGAAAAGATAAAAAAAAAGAGGGCGAAATCATTGAAATTGATAGAGCAAATAATAGAGCGAAAGTAAAAGAAATTAATATGATAAAAAAACATGTCAAAACAACTAAAGAAAAAAAAGGTGGTATTTTTCAGAAAGAGAGCTTTATTCATTTGTCTAATCTCAAACTAATAGATGAAAAAATTTCAAAAAAAAAAGAGGCTAAAAAATAATGACACCTAGGTTAAAAGAAATATTTAATAAAGAAATCCAGCCAGCGTTAAAAGATCAATTTGGATTTAAAAATATTTATATGGCTCCAAAAATTGAAAAAATTGTTTTAAATATGGGCCTTGGTTTAGATGCTATGGATACAAAAATTCTAAAATCTTGTGAGGAGGATATGGCCAAGATCACTGGACAAAAACCAGTTACAACAAAGTTTAAAAAATCAGTAGCTAATTTTAAGACAAGAAAAGGATCTAATGCTGGTTTAAAAGTTACACTTAGAAAGAACAAAATGTATGAATTTCTAGATAGATTGGTTAATATTGCACTACCTAGAATTAAAGATTTTAGAGGATTATCACCTAAAGGCTTCGATAAATTTGGTAATTACACTTTTGGTATTAAAGAGCACATAATTTTTCCTGAAGTTAGTTTTGAGAGAGCTGACAAGGTAAGAGGGCTAGATATTATAATTGTAATTAAGGCAATTAATAAAGAACATAGTTTCGCATTATTAGAAAAAATGAATTTTCCATTTATAAAAAAAGGAGATAATTAAACATGGCTAAATTGAGTGCTATAAATAAAAATAAAAGCAGAATTAAGTTATCTGATAGGCTTTACAAGAAAAGAGCAGCCTTAAAGAAAATAGTGATGGATAAGAAAATCACACTTGAAGAGAGATTTAGGGCACAACAAAAATTATCAAAACTGCCAAGAAACTCAGCAAAAACCAGAGTTATGAATAGATGTGAAATAACTGGAAGACCACATGGAGTTTATAGAAAATTAAAAATTTCGAGAATTGCATTAAGACAATTAGGATTACAAGGAAAAATACCAGGGTTAGTAAAATCTAGCTGGTAGAAAGGAAAAATATGAGTTTAAGTGACCCAATAGCAGATATGATTGCAAGAGTTAAAAATGCTCAAGCTAGAAATCATAAAAAAGTAGAATTACCATCTTCTAATTTTAAAACAAAAATTGCAGATATCTTAAAAACTGAAGGATTTATAAAAGATTTTAAAATAAATTCTAATGATAAGATACCTACTTTATTATTAGAATTAAAATATCATTCAGGCAATCCAGTCATTAGTGCTTTTGAAAGAGTTTCAAAGCCTGGTAGAAGAATTTTCTCAAGTGCAAGTGGTCTTCCGAAAATAAACAATGGACTTGGTATCGCTATAATCTCAACTCCAAAAGGCGTTATGACAGATATTGATGCCAGAAAACAAAAAGTTGGTGGAGAAATAATCTGTAAGGTATTTTAATGTCTAAAATCGGTAAAATAAATATATCAATCCCAGAAAAAGTAAAAGTAGCTTTAGCTGGTAATATAATAAATATTGAAGGACCATTAGGTAAAAAATCAATCAATATTGATCTTGATATGTTTAATTTAGATATAAAAGAAGGAAAAGAAATATCTATAAAACCCAAAAAAATTGACCAAAATTCAAAAAGACTTTGGGGAATGAATAGAAGCTTAATTAACAATGCTGTTATAGGCTCTAGTGCTGGTTATGAAAAAATTTTAGAATTAGTAGGTGTAGGATATAGAGCTGCTATTAAGGGAAATCAATTAAATTTACAATTAGGATATAGCCACGATATTGATTTTGATATACCTGAAGGGATTAAAATTGCGGTTGAAAAACAGACAACTTTGAAAATTACAGGATCAGATAAACAACTTGTTGGTGCTGTTGCATCCAAAATAAAAACTTTAAGAAAAATTGAACCTTATAAAGGAAAAGGAATTAGAGAAAAAGGTCAATACGTTCTCAAAAAAGAGGGAAAGAAAAAATAATGAAACTAAACACAAGTATTAGAAAAAGATTTAGAGTAAGCAATAAAGTTAAAAGAGTTGCCTCAAACGATAGGTTTAGATTGAGTATATCAAGATCAGCAAAAAATATTTCAGCTCAAATAATTGATGATATAAAAAAGATAACATTATTGTCCGCATCTTCTGTTGAAAAAGATCTTAAATCTGGCGTTAAAGTAAATAAAATTGAACTATCTAAATTAGTAGCACAAAAATTGGCAAAAAAAGCTCAAGAAAAAAATATAACTAGAATCTATTTTGATAGAGGTTCTTATAAATATCACGGAAGAATTAAAGTTTTTGCTGAAACTTTAAGAGAAAATGGAATGGAATTTTAATATGGAAAATTTTAAAGATAAAAAAAAGGACGATATACTAGAAAAATTAGTTCACATAAACAGAATTACCAAAGTTGTTAAGGGTGGAAGAAGATTTGGTTTTTCAGCACTAGTCGTTGTTGGTAATCAAGCTGGAAAAATTGGAATAGCTCATGCCAAGGCAAAACAAGTTCCTGATGCAATTAAAAAAGCTAATGAAATGGCTAGAAGAAAACTTACCCAAATTCCACTTAGAGAGGGTAGAACAATCCATCATGATGTAAAAGCAAAAGATGGATCTGGTAGAATTGTTCTAAGAGCAGCATCTAAAGGAACCGGAATTATTGCTGGAGGACCTGTAAGAGCGGTTTGTGAAGTTTTAGGTGTCAAAGATATTGTGGCTAAATCAATGGGTACTTCAAATGCTCATAATGTTATTAGAGCTACAATGAAAGCTTTATTGAAACAAAATTCACCAAAACAGATATCTGCAATAAGAAATAAGAAAATTTCGGAAATAGTTGAAAAAAGAGGATAATGATTAGTTTAAATAACAGAAAAAAGATAAATAAATCTAAAATAAGAGTTGGTAGAGGTATTGGATCTGGCAAGGGTAAAACATCTGGTAGAGGAGTCAAAGGTCAAAAATCAAGATCTGGTGTAGCCATTAAAAGTTTTGAAGGTGGTCAAATGCCATTATATCGAAGATTGCCAAAAAGAGGCTTTAATCCCATTTCAAAAGACGGAATAGCAATATTAAATTTAGAAAAAATTCAATCATATATTGATAAAAGAAATATTAATCCTAAAGAATTGCTTAATTCTGATTTATTAAAGAAATTAAAATTAATAAATAAAAATTCAAAAAAATTAAAAATTTTAGGTAATGGGGAAGTAAAAGATAAAATTAATATTGAAGCAGATTTAGCTTCAAAGTCTGCAATAGAAAAACTTGAAAAAATTGGTGGATCTATTCAACTTAAAAAATAGTGAATTGATATGAGTGATTCATCATCAACAACTGATTTAAGAAATAGGATAATTTTTACTATTTTTATTCTTGCGGTATATAGATTTGGAACATTTGTTCCACTTCCAGGTATAGATCCAGAACAATTAAAGACAATGATGGATGGTAATCAAAAAGGATTACTTGGTATGTTTAACGTGTTTGCAGGTGGTGCTGTCAGCCGAATGGCAATTTTCGCACTTGGTATCATGCCATACATTTCTTCTGCAATTATTGTGCAGCTTTTAACTGGTGTATCCGATTATTTTAAAAATCTAAAAGCACAGGGTGAAACTGGCAGAGCAAAAATTACACAAATTACAAGATATGGAACTGTTTTGTTAGCAACTGTTCAAGGTTATGGATTATCAGTTGGTTTAGAGTCTTCAGCAGATTTAGTAATTAATCCTGGAGCTTTCTTTAAAATCACAACTGTAACAACTATTGTAGCTGGAACTATATTTTTAATGTGGTTAGGCGAACAAATTACTCAAAGAGGAATTGGTAATGGTATATCATTAATAATTTTTGCGGGGATTGTCGCAGAAATACCTAGAGCTCTTGTGACTACCTTTGAACTTGGAAGAACAGGTGCTGTATCAACATTTATGATTTTAGCTATTTTTGTACTACTAATTTTAACAATATTGTTTGTTGTATTTATGGAAAGAGCACTTAGAAAAATTCTTATTAATTACCCAAAAAGACAGATGGGTAACAAAATGTATGGTGGAGAGTCGTCACATTTACCTTTAAAAATAAATCAAGCAGGAGTAATACCCGCTATATTTGCGTCTGCACTTTTATTATTGCCAATTACCTTTTCAAATTTTTCATTTTCAGATAATGAGACTTTTTTAAATTTAAGTTCGTTTTTCACTCAGGGCCAGCCTTTATATATGTTGCTTTACGCATCTGGGATAATATTTTTTACTTTTTTTTACACTTCCATAACATTTAACCCAACAGAAACTGCAGAAAATTTAAGAAAATATGGTGGGTTTGTTCCAGGTATTAGACCAGGTGAAAGTACTGCAATGTATATTGAAAATATTTCTATCAAACTAACTACCATTGGTGCTTTATATCTAACTTTAGTGTGTTTAATGCCTGAATTTTTAATTGCAAATTATCCTATTCCTTTTTATTTAGGTGGAGCCTCAATATTAATCGTTGTGGTGGTCGCAATTGATACTGTAACCCAAATTCAAACTAGATTGATGAGTTCACAGTACGAGCAACTGATTAAAAAAACTAAATTTGGTAGATAAATAAGTGAATATAATTTTATTTGGACCTCCGGGTGCTGGTAAAGGAACACAGGCTAAACACTTGGTAAAAAAATTGAATAATTTTCAAATTTCAACTGGTGATATTTTAAGAGAAGAAATCAAAAATAATACAGAAATTGGAAAAAAAATTATTGATGTTATGAACGATGGAAGGTTTGTTAATGATGATATTGTTAACCAACTTTTAGAAAAACAAGTATTTGATCCGCAAAAAAAAAATAAACTAATATTTGATGGCTATCCACGGTCGATAAATCAGGCAAAAAATCTAGACTTATTACTTGATAGCTCAAATCAGAAGATAGATTTAGTTTTCTTTCTAAATGTAAATAAAGAAACAATAATAAAACGAATTCAGAAAAGAAAGATCTTAGAAAAAAGATTAGACGATGAAATGGATACTATTTTAAAAAGGTATGAAACATACATGGAAACGACTAAACCAGTTTTAGATTTCTATTCTAAAAATTCAAATTTTCATGAGATTGATGGAAGCAATGAAATTGAACAAATAACCAATAAAATAGACAGTTTTATCAATGTTTAAGGCGTTGACTTTGATTAATCTTATTATATAAAAGGCTCAATTTATCACTAAACTTATGGCTCGTATCGCAGGTATAAATATTCCACAAAACAAACTTGTTCACATTGGTCTCACCTATATATACGGGATAGGTGATAAGTTTTCCAATGAGATTTGTTCATCACTTGAAATTCCAAAAGCAAAAAGAGTAAACGAACTTACAGATGAAGAGGTCTTAAAAATAAGAGAGTATATAGATCAAAATTTTAAAGTTGAAGGAGATCTAAGAAGAGATTATTCACTCAGTATTAAAAGATTAATTGATCTAGCATGTTATAGAGGAACCAGACATAGAAAAAAATTACCAGTTAGAGGTCAAAGAACTAGATGTAATGCAAGAACAAGAAAAGGAAAAGCAATAGCAATTGCAGGAAAAAAATTAACACCAACTAAAAAATAGTAATGGCAAAAGCTGATAAAATCGAAAATAACGATCAGAAGATAGAGAAATCTTCTAAAAAGAGTGCAAAAAGTTCATATTCAAAAAAAAAGAAAGTTAAAAAGAATATTTTAAATGGAATTGCATATGTTCAATCAACTTTTAATAATACAATAATTTCAATAGCTGATACAAATGGTAATGTAATATCTTGGGCTTCAGCTGGTCAAAAAGGTTTTAAGGGATCAAGAAAATCTACGCCGTATGCTGCACAGATTGCTGCAGACTCAGCTGCTTCAAAAGCATTAGAGTATGGGATGAAAACTTTATCCGTTGAGGTAAAAGGACCAGGATCAGGAAGAGAAACTGCCTTGAGAGCATTACAAGCTAGAGGATTTAAAATTTTGTCTATTAAGGACACTACACCCATGCCTCATAATGGAACTAGACCACCAAAGAAAAGGAGAGTTTAAATGGAAGTTGAGAACGTTAATGTAAAAAATTGGAAGTCATTAATTAAGCCGTCTAAACTGGACGTACAAATAAGTGATGACCTAACTCATGCAAAAATAATTGCTGAGCCATTAGAAAAGGGCTATGGCTTAACTTTAGGTAATTCACTTAGAAGAATTTTACTTTCTTCTATAAGAGGAGCAGCAGTTACATCAATACAAATAGATGGTGTTCTACACGAATTCACATCAATTAAAGGTGTTAGAGAGGATGTAACAGATATTGTTTTAAACGTTAAGTCTTTAGCATTAAAATGTAATTCAGAAGGCACAAAAAAATTAATTTTAGATGCTAAAGGACCAGGAGAAATTAAAGCATCTGATATAACACCTGTTGCTGATGTAGAAATTCTTAACCCAGAATTAGTAATTTGTAATCTTGATGAGAAAACATCTTTTCATATGGAAATGAATGTTAATACAGGTAAAGGTTATGTGCCAGCTGATCTTAATAAGCCGGAGGAACCACCTTTAGGATTAATTGCTATCGACTCTCTTTACAGTCCAGTAAAAAAAGTTTCATTTTCTGTGAGTACCGCTAGAGAAGGTAAAGCACTTGATTATGACAAACTTATAATGGAAGTGGAGACTAATGGATCCATATCAGCTGAGGATGCTGTAGCTTATTCAGCAAGAATTTTTCAAGATCAACTTAAAATGTTTATTAATTTTGACGAACCAGTTGAAGCACCAGTGAAAGAGGTTTCTACAGAACCTGAATTCAACAAAAATTTATTGAGAAAAGTCGATGAATTAGAATTATCTGTTAGATCTATGAATTGTTTAAAAAATGATAATATTATCTACATTGGAGATTTGGTTCAAAAATCTGAAGGCGAGATGTTAAGAACCCCTAATTTTGGAAGAAAATCTTTAAATGAAATTAAAGAAGTTTTAACTGGAATGTCTTTATATCTAGGTATGGAAATACCTAACTGGCCACCAGATAATATTGCAGAAATGTCTAAAAAATTAGAGGAAGCAATTTAATGAGACATGGATTTGCTAATAAAAAATTAAACAGAACATCAGAGCATAGAAAAGCTTTGCTCAAGAATATGCTTAATTCATTAATTAAGTATGAGCAAATCAAAACCACTTTACCAAAAGCTAAATTTTTAAAACCGCAAGCTGATAAAATTATATCTTTAGGTAAAAAAGAAACTTTACAAACTACTAAAATGTTAGTCTCTAAACTACAGGATATTAAATCAGCCAATAAAGTTAAAAAAACACTTTCTAAAAGATACGAAAATAGAAAAGGTGGCTATACAAGAATAATTAAGGCTGGATTTAGATATGGAGATAATGCTCCGATGGCAATAATAGAATTTGTTGACAGAGATGTTGAAGCTAAGAGAGTTGATAAACCAAAAAAAGATACAACCAAAGATACTCCTAAAACTGAGGAAAAAAAACAAGCTACAGCTTAAATCTTAAATCATGAAGAAATCTTACATCGTTGATTCAACGTGTAATGATATGCGTTTAGACAGATGGTTAAGATTAAAAATTGGTAAAATTCCTCAAGGACTTGTTGAAAAATATTTAAGAACAGGAAAAATAAAGTTAAATAGAAAGAAAGTTAAAAGTTCTTTTAAAGTAAAAACTAAAGATGAAATAAATATATTTAACATTAAATTTAAAGAAACAATTCAACAAACAAAAATTAAGTTTTTACCTTCAAAAGAAATTGTAAAATCAAATGAAGATCAAATTATTGACAACAACGATAATTTTGTTGTTATAAACAAAGCATCAGGCATATCAGTGCAAGGTGGAACCAAATCAAAAAAAAACATAGTTGATATTTTTGCTAAAAGTAAAATTTTTGAGGGAACAAAACCATATTCTGTTCATAGATTGGACAAAGACACTTCGGGAGTTTTTATTATGGCCAAAACTAGAGAAAGTGCCCAGTTACTTACTTCTTTATTTAGATTAAGAAAAGTACACAAAACTTATTTGGCGATTTGTCAGGGGGAAGTTAACAAAACTTCTGGAATATGGGATGATGATTTAATTAAATACGATGGAGATAAAAAGATAATTGAAAAAGCAAAAACAATTTTTAAAGTTATTGATAAAAATTCTGAAGCAAGTTTATTAGAGTTAAAACCTATTACTGGAAGAAAACATCAGTTAAGAAAACAATTATATACAATAGGAAATCCTGTATTTGGTGATACAAAATATAAATTATCAAATTCAAATAAGGGAATTAATAAAAATTTAATGTTACATTCATATCAAATTAAATTTAAAATTAACGACATAAAACATACGTATTCAGCATTATTACCTGATTATTTTAAAAAACTTTTAAAATCTAAAAGACTTAGATTTTCAAATTTGAAATAAAATTTTTAATTAATATATCACTTAGATTTGAGTAATCTTGATTTATTATATTTCTTAAGTTAGTTACTCCTTTATCTGAAATACCACAGGGTATAATTTTTTTATAATTTTCTAGATCATTATTTATATTTATTGCAAAACCATGATAGGCAATCCATTTGCTAACTCTGATACCTATTGCAGCAATTTTTTTAACTTCATTATTAGATTTATGCCATATACCGATATTATCTTTATCTGGAAAAGCTTGTATTTTATAAAATTTTAAGGTTTGAATTATTGTTTTTTCAATAATTGTTATAAATTTTCTGATATCTTTTTTTTTTCTTAAATCTAGAACAAAATAACATATTAATTGACCTGGCCCATGGTAGGTAATTTTACCACCTCTATTTGTTTCTAAAATTTTGATGGATTTATCAATAATTTCATTTTCTTTATAAGAAGTTCCTGCTGTGAAAACTTCATTATGCTCCAAAGTCCAAATTAATTCTTGCTCAGTATTATCGTATAAATCCTTTAATCTTGACTCTAATATACTTATAGCATCAATATAATTTACCGGTTTTACTGACTTTTTGATCTCTATTTTCATTTATAAATTGTATTATCTTTATTATGTATTAATAGTGCAAATCTAAATTATAGGTAGATCTATGTCTTTAACAAAAAAAACTAAAGATAAAAAAGTAAATTTTGAATTTAATAAAGAGTATATTAGAGTTGTTACCTCAAAAATAGCTAACAATGACGCTCAATTTATTACTAATTCTTTCAGCGAAATGCACCCAGCTGATGCTGCAGATATAATTGAACACTTAAGTCAAAATGATAGAGAAAGTTTAATTAAATTAAATAACTTTAATATAGATCCAGAAGTATTTGTTGAGTTAAACGAGTCTATTCAAACAGAAATTATTACCAATCTATCTTCTGACTCAATCGTAAGTATCATTAAAAATCTAGATTCTGATGATGCAATATCTATTTTAGAAAATGTTCCTGAAGAAAATAAAAATAATATTCTTAGTTCTTTGCCACCCAAAGATCGTTTTGCTTTACTGGAGAGTTTAAGTTATCCAGAAGATTCGGCTGCCAGATTAATGCAAAGAGAATTTACTGCCATACCTAGCAACTGGTCTGTAGGACAAACAATTGATTACTTGAGAGAAAACAAAGATCTTCCTGAGGAATTTCTGGAAATATTTATAGTTAATGAAGACTTTAATCCCGTAGGTACAGTTCCGTCCTCTAAGGTATTAACATCACCAAGAGATACCAAAATGGCAACCGTTATGTCCGAGTCACAATTATTAGTACCAGTCGATATGGATAAGGAGGAGGTAGCTAATTTATTTGAAAATTACAACTTAAATTCAGCTGCGGTTGTTGATAAAAATAATAAGCTTGTTGGTATGATAATGAATGACGATGTTTTAACGGTATTAAAAGAGGAAGCTGAAGAAGATGCATTACGTTTAGCAGGTGTTGGTGATGAAGAAATAACAGATGGAGTAATAACAAAAACGAAGAGAAGATTTAATTGGTTACTTCTTAATTTGTTCACCGCATTTCTAGCAACCTGGTGCATTAGTTTGTTTGGTGCAACAATAGAACAAATGGTGGTTCTAGCCTTTTTAATGCCTATAGTAGCATCTATGGGTGGAAATGCTGGAATGCAAACATTAGCAGTCACTGTTCGAACTATTGCAACTAATGACTTAACTAAAAATAATTTCTCATCAAATGTTTTTAAAGAATTTTCTATTGGTATTTTAAATGGAGTTATTTTTGCAGTAATAAGTGCTTTAATTGTTCAAATATGGTTTCAAGATAATTTACTTTCATTAATAATTGCTATTTCAATGGTATTGACAATGATTATTGCTGGTTTGTTTGGAATATTAGTACCTTTTACTCTAAAAAAAATGAATATTGATCCTGCAATAGCATCAAGTGTTTTTGTTACCACAATAACGGACGTAATTGGTTTTGTATCTTTTCTAGGTGTTGGGGCTTATTTTTTATAAATTGTCTATTAATCTTACACCATTTAAATAATACGCTACAAATAACCTAGATTTATTAATATCATTCGATAATTTTAGATTGTATATATTTCTTAATTCAAGGTACTCAATATTAATATTTAATTTTTTCTCAAGATCACTCTTAACAGTTTTTAAGTATTTATTTTTATTTTTTTTTATTTTAATAATTTTTTTTAAATAAATTATTTTTTTTATAATTATACTTGCCAAGGTAAGATTTTCTTTAGATAGTAAATGATTTCTGGAGGATAAAGCAACTTTATTTTTTTCACGGACAGTTTGGCATCCTATAACTTCAGTATTGTATTTATTTTTTAAAAATTTTTTAACTAAAAATAATTGTTGAAAATCCTTTTCACCCATAAAAATTTTATTTGGTTTAACTATACTTGTTAACCTATCCATTACATCCAAAACACCTTCAAAATGGCCAATTCTAAATTTAGCACATAAAATTTTGTCTTTTTTATTGATTTTGATTTTAGGTTTTTTATTATTATTAAAAATATCCTTAACTTTTGGAATGTAGATAAAGTCCACTTGTTTTGTTATATTTAATAATTTTAAATCTTTTTTTATGTTTTTTGGATAAGTTTTAAAATCTCTTCTGTTGTTGAATTGTTTAGGATTTACAAAAATACTAACAATTGTTTTATCACAAACTTGATTCGATCTATTAATAAGTGACAAATGCCCTTTATGTATAGACCCCATAGTAGGAACAAAACCAATGTCATTAAAAGGCCTCAATGATTTAGTTAAAGATGTCTTATTTAATAAAATTTTCATTTGTGTAAAAGTCCTAAATAAGTAAAACATTTAAATGATTAAACAAGCTATAATTCCATTAGCTGGTCTAGGGACCAGATTGTTACCTTTGACAAGTGTTTTTGCAAAAGAGTTATTACCAATAAATGGTAAACCTGGAATTGAATATATATTAGAAGAGTGTATTGACGCTGGCATAAAAGAAATAATTTTTATTATTTCTAAAAAGAAAATGATGATCAAAAAATATTTTTACAGTGATACATTTTATAAAAATATTATCAAAAAGAAAAAAGATCCGAAAGTTATTGAGGAGTACAAAAAAATTCAAAAATATAAAAAAATGATAAAATTTGTTTATCAAAATAAACCCAAGGGTACAGGAGATGCAGTTTTAAAAACGAAAAAGTTTATTAAAGATAAATATTTTTTAATGTTGTTACCTGATGATTTGATAATGAATCATAATTGTTCAAAATCTATGATTTCTGCCCACTTAAAACATAAATCATCTGTCATGGCGAGCATGAAAGTTAAAAAAAAAACAGTATCCAGGTGGGGTATTTATAATTTAACTAAAAAAGTATCTAAGCATAATTTTATTATTAAAGAAGTGGTAGAAAAACCATCCATCAAAAGTGCCCCATCAAATAAAGCGGTAATTGGTAGATATATTTTACCAAAGACGATTTTTAATAAATTATCAAATCAAAAGCCTGGTAAAGGTGGTGAAATTCACATAACAGATGCAATACAATCTTTAATTAATGAAAATGAAAGTTTTATTGCTCACAATTTTACAGGTAAATATTTGGACTGTGGTACAATGAATGGATTTATAAAATCTAATATTGAAATAAGTAAACTATGAAACTTTGTATGATAGGTGCTGGTTACGTTGGTCTTGTGAGTGGAGTATGTTTTTCTGATATAGGGAATATAGTTTACTGTGTAGATAAAGATCAGAAAAAAATAGATTTATTAAATAAAGGTATTATCCCTATTTTTGAACCAGGCCTTGAAGAGATTTTAAAAAGAAATTATAAACAAAAGCGATTAATTTTCACATCAAATTTAAAAAAAGCGGTAATAAATTCAGATATAATTTTTATCTGTGTTGGAACACCTACTAAAAAAAATGCTAATTCAGCTGATTTGAAATATGTTTTTAGTGTAGCTAAAGATTTAAAAAAAATAATTAAAAAAAAATATAAAATAATAATTACCAAATCTACAGTACCTGTTTCTACAGGTGACCAAATTGAGAAAATATTGATCAATTTAAAGAAAAAGAAATTAGTTGATGTTGTATCAAATCCTGAATTTTTAAGAGAGGGTGAAGCAATAAGAGATTTTATTTATCCTGATAGGGTAATTATTGGAACTAATAGCAAAAAAGCTAACAGAATATTAAAATCTCTTTATTTACCTATTATTAAAAAAAAAAGTAGAATCTTTAGTACTTCAAGAAAAGGTGCAGAACTTATCAAGTACGCGTCAAACGCCTTTTTAGCCAATAAAATTTCATTTATAAATGAAATAGCTAATTTGTGTGAAAAAATAGGAGTTGATATCAAAGATGTATCTCAAGGTATGGGTTCAGATGAAAGAATAGGTGATAGGTTTTTGAGAGCAGGTCCAGCATATGGTGGATCTTGTTTTCCAAAGGATACACGTGCATTAATTGATACTGGAAACAAATTCAAAACTGATTTAACCATAGTTAAAAGTGTAGTTAATTCAAATGATAATCGAAAAACTTTACTAATTAAAAGAGTTGTAAAAATTATTGGTGGTAATTTAAAAAATAAAATTATAACTTTTTTAGGTGTGACATTTAAACCAAATACAGATGATATGCGTGAAGCGACAAGTATATCAATGATTAAATATCTAAATAAAAAAAATAGTAAAATTAGATATTATGATCCATCAGGAGAAAAAGATGATTTTGAAGGTTTAAAAAATGTTAATTACTGCAATACAATTTCTTCCGCTTGTTTAAATGCAGATTTAGTTATTTTACATACTGAGTGGAACGATTTTAAATTATTAAATTTCAAAAAATTGGTAAAAAAACAGAAATTTAAAATATACGATATGCGTAATATGTATTCACCTTCAAGAATGAAAAAATTGAATATTGATTATTATGCTGTTGGTAGATAAATCAATTTAATTCAAATATAGCATCTACTTCAACGGATACTCCTAATGGTAGACTGTTAGTACTAACAGCAGCTCTGGTGTGCATTCCGTCGTCACCAAATATCGATGCTATAATATCTGAAGCACCATTTATGACTTTAGGTTGTTCTATAAAATTGTCAGTAGAATTAACAAACCCGGTTAATTTTACACAAGATTTTATTTTAGATAAATCACCATTACATGCATTCCTTACCTGTGAAATAATACTCAAACCACATCGTTTTGCAGCGTTATAACCATCCTCTGTTGTTAGTTCTTGACCAATTTTGCCTTTTATTAATTCACCGTTTTCATTAATTGATATTTGTCCAGATATAAATAATAGTTTTCCAACTATCTTAGAAGCTACATATGAACCTACAGGAGCTTTCGCTTCAGGTAATACTATTTTTAATTCTTCAATTTTTTTGTCAATTGTCATTCTTTTATTTTTTCCATAAATTCTTTATGATTTTTACTATTTTTGAACTTTATAAGTGTTTCTTTTAATTTTGATTTATTAAACTTTTTTTTCCCTTCATCAATCTTTGCTGTCGCTTTCTTTTTTAAATTTTCAGTTTTTTCTGATGTTTTAACTTTTAAATTTTCAGCATTTTTTTTTAATAACTTAGCGTTACATTTTGCATATTCTTTACTTAACTTTTCTAACTTACTACAATCTTCTGCAAAAGAGTATTTTATACCAATATAAAATAAAAATATTATTGAGATGAATATTTTAAAATATTTCATTTTTTTTTCTTTTTTTTGGTTTTTTTATTCTTATCGTATTCACGTCTTTTCTCAATAAGGATAAGAGCCTCTTCCATATTTAGCTCTGTAGGGTCTTTTTCCTCAGGAATTGTTGCATTAAGGGATTTGTATTTTATATAAGGACCGTATTGTCCTTTCATGATTCTTACAGGCTTTTTGTCTTCAGGATGTTCACCAAGATCTTTTATTATTGAAGATGAAATTCTTCCTGGTTTAGCTTCAGCTATTAATGTTATTGCTCTATTCAAGCCTATTGAAAATATTTCCTCAACATTCTCTAGTCTAGCGGACTTATTTTCACACTTTAAATAAGGGCCAAATCTTCCAGTGTTTAGAGAAATCTCTTTTTGATTGTCTGGATTAATGCCTAAAGATTTTGGTAGTGAGCATAAAAAATTCGCCTTATCAATATCAATACTGTCTAATTCAATCCCTTTTGGAATGGAGACATTTTTTAACAATTCATTTACATCTTTCTTTGCTTTTTTAGTTTTTTTCTTTTTTTCTTCCTCATTGCTTTCTAGAAGTTTTTCATATTGTAAATAAGGTCCAAATCTTCCATTTTTAAGAAAGATATCATTTCCATTATCATGTTTACCTAAATATTTTGGTTCAGCTAATTGAGCCTGTGCTGCAGCTTTAGCTTTCGACAAAGGTCTAGTAAATTTACATTCTGGATAATTGGAGCAACCGATAAATGCACCACCCCTAAAACTATTTTTCAAACTTAACGATCCTGTATGGCACAATTGACACTTTCTAACAACATTACCATCCTCATCTTTATCAAAAATTAACGCACCTAAACTTTCATTTAATAAATCCAAAACTTCTCTAGTTCTTTTCTCTTTTACTTCTGATACGTTGTTGTTAAAATCTTTCCAAAATAATTCTAAAACTTTTATCCAACTTTCTTTTCCAGTTGTAATTTCATCTAATTGATCTTCTAATCCTGCAGTAAAATTATAATCAACATATTTAGAAAATAATTTTTCTAAAAAAGCAGAAATTAATTTTCCGCGATCGGTTGGATAAAATCTTTTATTAGTTATCTCAGCGTATCCACGATTAGAAATTGTAGATATAATACTTGCATACGTAGAAGGTCGTCCAATTCCAAGTTCCTCTAGTTTCTTAACTAAGCTCGCCTCTGAATATCTTGGAGGTGGTTGTGTATAATGCTGTTCATCTATAAATGACTCAATATTTACAGGTCCTTTTTTAACTTCTGGAAGTATTTCATCATCATCTTCTGAATTAGGATTTTTATAAACTTTTAAAAAACCATCAAATTTTAAAACTGAGCCACTTGTTTTACAAACAGTATTTTTATCTTCAGTTTCGATAGTTATTGTATTTCTGTTAAACTTAGCAGATACCATTTGAGAAGATAGAGCTTTTCTCCATATCAAGTTATACAATTTATTTTGGTCAGTACTTAAATATTTTTTTACAATTTCAGGAGTTCTATTAATATCTGTTGGCCTTATAGCTTCATGTGCTTCTTGTGCATTTTTGGCTTTTTTACCTGAATAATTATTGGCTTTTTCAGGTATATACTCATTTCCATAACTTTTTTTAACAAAATTTCTGAAATCGCTAATAGCATCAGCTGATAAGTTTGTACCATCAGTTCTCATGTAGGTTATTAAACCAACTGTATCGCCCTCAATTTCGATTCCTTGATAAAGTTTTTGTGCAATTTGCATGGTTCTAGAAGCACCAAATCCCAATCTACTTGAAGCGACTTGTTGCAATGTAGAAGTTGTAAATGGACCTGATGGATTTCTATTAACAATTTTTGATGAAATATCACTAATATTAAATTTTTTATTCTTTAATCCAGAGATGGCCTTTTCAATATTTTCTTTTTTTTTAAAAGTAAATTTTTCAATTTTTTCCCCATCTAATTGATAAATGCTTGCGGTAATTAAATTTTTTTTCTCATCTTGAAATTTCAAACTTAAAGTCCAAAATTCTTCTGGATTAAATAATTCGATTTCATGCTCTCTTTCTGTTATTAATTTTAAAGCAACAGATTGAACTCTACCTGCTGACTTTGAGCCAGGAAGTTTTGTCCACAATATTGGTGAAATATTAAAACCAACAAGGTAATCAAGTGCTCTTCTTGCCATGTAGGCATCAACTAATAAAGGTTCGATTTGCCTTGGGTTTTCAATTCCAAAAGTTACAGCTTTCTTAGTAATTTCATTGAATACAACTCTTTCAACTTCTTTATCTTTAAGCAGTTTTTTTTCATTCAAATATTCCTTTACATGCCACGCTATAGCTTCACCCTCGCGATCTGGGTCGGTTGCTAAAATAATTTTAGAAGAATCTTTTGCAGCATCGGTTATTTCTTTTAGATATTTTTTTGAAAAATTATCAACTTCCCATTCCATTTTAAAATTTTGTTCAGGATCGACAGAACCATTTTTAGATGGCAAATCTCTAATATGACCATAGCTAGCTAATACGGTGTAATTATCACCTAAATACTTATTTATTGTTTTAGCTTTTGCTGGGCTTTCAACTATGACTAGATTCATAATTAAACAAACTACTTAAAAGTATTTGATAGTCAATTTAATAAATTTTTGTCTTACTTTCTTCTTTATTTTTCAATCGTTTAATATTTTCTCTGTGAGTATAAAATATTAATATAAACATAATTCCAAAAAAGGTAGTACTTATCTCTTCATAAAAAAATATATATACTGGTATTGATAGTGAACCAACTAGGGATGACAAAGATGAATATCTTGTTAATAGAAAAATTATTAACCATGAGCCACCAAAAATAAAACCTAAAAAAATATCTATAGAAAATAATATACCAACATATGTAGCTACTCCTTTGCCACCTTTAAATTTTAACCATAACGGGAAAACATGACCCAAAAAGGCGCAAAGAGATGCAACATAAATTAATTCTGGATGGTTTAATTTTACGTAAATTACCGGAATTACAGCCTTAATAATATCTAAGATTAGGGTCGTAAAACCTATTAATTTATTACCAGTTCTTAATGCATTTGTAGCACCAATATTCCCAGATCCAATTTGCCTTATATCTTTTTTTAAAAAAATTTTAGTTAATATAAATCCAAAAGGTATAGAACCCATTAGGTATGAGATAATACCTATAGTTAAATATTCCATTTTTATACTTTAAATAATTCCTGACCTTTTACAAACGTATTGGTAACTTTTCCTTGTAATTTTTTATCTTCTATTGATGTATTTTTTGATTTTGAGATTAAATTTTCTTTTTTAACTACCCAAGGTTTATCTATATCAACAATACAAAAATCTGCATCATTTCCAATAGATAAATTTCCTTTATCTATGTTTAATATTTTTGCAGGGTTCGAGGTTAATGCTTTAATAATGGTTTCAAGTTTTACTGATCCATTATGGTATAGTTCTAAGCTTAATGATAATAGAGTTTCAATACCTGATGCTCCAGTTGCAGCTTGAGAAAATGTTAATCGTTTAGACTCTTCATCCTCAGGCTTATGATCAGAAACAATTACATCAATAACTCCATCTTTCAATCCTTGAACCAATACTTCTCTATCTTCTTCTTTTCTTAGAGGGGGTGATAATTTTAAAAAGGTTTTAAAATCACCAATATCATTTTCATTCAAAGATAAATTATTTATTGAAACTCCAGATGTAAATTTTACCTCATCTTTTCTTTGTTTAATTATATCTACTGATTTTGAAGAAGAAATTTGTGAGATATGATATCTACATCTAACTTTTTCCAGTAAAGTCAGATCTCTCTCAATAATAATTCTTTCAGCAATATCAGGTATTCCAGATAATCCTAGCTTTGAAGCAATTATGCCAGAATTAATCATACCGTTTTCTGATAGGTGTAAATCCTCAGCATGCTGCATGATTAAACAACCCAAGTCCTTGGCAGCATTCATAATTCTAGACATTAGTCTGGTATTTTGAATAGTCCTGACACCATCTGTAAATGCAATTATTCCTTTTTTGGCCAAAAGACCAAATTCAGTCATGTTTGTGCCTTCAGTATTTTGAGTTAATGAAGCACATGGAAATATATTTATTCTAGATTTATCTCTTCCTCTTCTTTTTAAAAAATCAACAATGGAAACATTATCTATAATTGGATTTGTATTTGGCATGGTTACTACAGAGGTTACTCCACCGGATAAAGCTGCATTACTTAATGTTCTAAAATTTTCTTTATATTCATAACCTGGCTCACCAACAAATACTCTCATGTCCACAATACCAGGAAAAATATATTTTTCTTTTAAATCAGTTGGTTTTTCTCTTGAAGGAAGATTATTGATATTTACTTTTTTACCAATAGCCTCAATTTTTCCAAGCTCATCAATTATTAATCCACCATTTTCATCTAAAGAATTATGAGGATCTATAATATTTGCATTTATAAAGTATTGTTTTTTCATTTATTCACAAAATATTTTTAAACATGCCATTCTTACCGCAACCCCAAGCTCTACTTGTTCTTTAATTACACTTTTGTTAATATCGTCAGCTAATCTTGTGTCAATTTCAATTCCTCTATTCATTGGTCCGGGATGCATAATTAATGCATCAGGTTTAGCATGATCTAGTTTGTCAGGTGTCAATCCGTAATATTCATAATATTCTCTGTTTGATGATAAGAAAGAACTTGTCATTCTCTCATTTTGTAATCTTAGCATCATTACAATGTCACAATCTTTAAGCCCTTTTTTCATATCAGTAAAAGTATTAACTCCAAATTTTTCTATTTCTTTTGGCATTAGATTTGTAGGGGCAACTATATTTACTTCGGCACCAAGCATAGTTAAAAGGTAAATATTTGATCTTGCTACACGTGAGTGTAAAATATCTCCACAAATTGCAATTTTTAATCCTTGAATTTTATCTTTTCGATTAATTATTGTTAAAGCATCAAGTAGAGCTTGAGTAGGGTGTTCTCTACGCCCATCTCCAGCATTTAATACTACACAATTAACTTTTTGGGAAAGAAGGTTGCAGGCTCCGGAGTCTTGATGTCTAATCACAATAATATCTGGATGCATTGCATTTAATGTCATGGCCGTATCAATCAGAGTCTCACCTTTTTTTATTGATGAATTTCCCATATTCATCGACATCACATCTGCTCCTAATCTTTTCCCTGCTAATTCAAATGAGCTTTGTGTTCTGGTTGATGGTTCAAAAAAAAGATTTATTTGAGTTTTACCTCTTAAAGCATCAATTTTTTTATTTTTACCTCGGTTTATTGATATAAAAGTTTGAGCTTCGTTAAGAATGATATTTATGTCATTGACTGACAGATCTTGAATTCCTAACAAATGTTTTTGAGAGATTTTAATAGCTTTAGAGGTTTTAGATGCCATTAAAATTAACTCTATAGCTATAATATAGTTACTTGGCAAGTATTAATTATTCAAAAAATCTATTGCTCCTTGAAGAATGAATGCAGCAGCATTCTGATCTATATTTTTTTCCCTTTTAGATACGTTTATATCCAGTTGACTGGATAAATTAAAAGCACCTACTGTAGAAAGCCTTTCATCCCATAGACAAACATCAATATCTAAAGCTTTATCAATATTGTTTGAGACATCATTCACTGATTGAGCAGATCTGCCTAAAGTCCCATCCATATTAATGGGAAAGCCTATTATTATTCCTTTAATATTATTTTCCTCAATAATAATTTTTAGTTCACTTATTAAATTTTCTGCATTTGTTTTGTTTAAGGTTTTTAAGGGTGTAGCGATAGATTGTTTTTCATCACAAATTGAAACTCCAATTCTTTTAGATCCAAGATCTAAACCAATTAATCTAGTGGTTTCTGACTGTTTTTTTTTAAGCTCTTCTATAGTGATCATATTGTATAATTATAACTTAAGTGATAGTTTGCGTCATATTTAATTATCATATGAGCATTAATCTTAAAACAATAAAGCACATATCTAAATTATCAAGAATTTCTGTTGATGAAAAAAAGGCAGAGAAACTTGCTGGTGATTTAAATTCTATTTTTGAATTTATTGAGAAACTTAATGAATTAAAGACTGAAAATATTGAACCTCTTACTTCTGTCGCTGAAACAACACTTAAACTAAGATCAGATGAAGTAAAAAGTAAAAATTTAAGGGAACAAATAATCAAAAATTCACCCCAAGAAAATGAGGATTATTTTGTAGTACCAAAGGTGATTGAATAATGTCTGATATTACAAAACAATCACTTTCAGAATTAATTAAAAATATTAAAGATAAAAAACTTTCATCTACTGAAGTTACAAAAGCATTTGTAGAAAGGTCTGAAAAATCTAAAGAGTTAAATGCCTATGTAACAGAAGATTTTTCAGCTGCAATTAATAAAGCTAAAATATTTGATGAAAAACCTAATTTAGATCTAAAATTACCTGGAATACCAATGGCTGTTAAAGATTTATTTTGTACCAAAAATATTAAAACTACAGCAGGTAGTAAAATTTTGAATAACTTTATTCCAACATATGAGTCTACAGTTACTCAAAATATTTGGAATGAAGGAGCTATATTACTTGGTAAATTAAATTGTGATGAGTTTGCTATGGGATCATCAAATGAAACAAGTTTTTTTGGAAATGTACAAAATCCAATTGATAAAGATTTAGTTCCTGGTGGATCCTCAGGTGGTTCATCATCAGCTGTTGCTGCACAATTAACACCAATCACTATAGGTACAGATACTGGTGGTTCAATTAGGCAACCAGCGTCTTTTACAGGTACTGTAGGCTTAAAGCCAACCTACGGAAGTTGTTCAAGATATGGAATTGTAGCATTTGCGTCTTCATTAGATCAAGCTGGGCCAATGGCTCAAAACGTTAAAGATTGTGCATTATTACACGAGATTATTAGTTCTTATGATGAAAAAGACTCTACTTCTATTGATTTTAAAAGAAACAATTACAGCAAAGAATTAACCAATAATATCAAAGGAAAAAAAATAGGTATTCCTAAAGAATATAGAGTAGATGGAATGCCTAAAGAAATTGAAGATCTTTGGAAGAAAGGTATTGATTATGTAAAAGATTGTGGTGCAGAAATTATAGACATTTCACTACCTCACACTAATTATGCTTTACCCACTTATTATATTGTAGCTCCCGCAGAAGCTTCATCTAATCTTGCGCGATATGATGGTGTTAAATATGGATTTAGAGCTGATGGAGAAAATTTGATAGATATGTATGAGAAAACTAGATCTGAAGGTTTTGGAGCAGAAGTTCAAAGAAGAATAATGATAGGGACTTATGTTTTATCATCAGGATATTACGATGCATATTATCTTAAGGCTCAAAAAGTAAGAAAGCTTATTAAAAATGATTTTGATGAAGCTTACAAGAAGGTAGATGCTATATTAACTCCATCAACTCCAAGTTCAGCATTTAAAATTGGAGAAAAAACAAACGATCCTGTATCTATGTATTTGAACGATATTTTTACAGTTCCAGTAAATTTAGCAGGTTTGCCTGGAATTTCTATACCAGCCGGTCATGATGCAAAGGGTTATCCTTTAGGATTACAAATAATTGGTAAAGCATTTGATGAGCAAAACATATTAAATATTGCTTATGCAATGGAAGAAAAGATAAATTTTAAAAATAAAATTACTGATTGGTGGATCAAATGAGTAAGGATAAATCTGAGTATCTAATCAATAGAAAAGATAATCAATATGAAGTTGTAATAGGCTTGGAGGTTCATGCTCAAGTTACTTCTGAATCAAAATTATTTTCAACATCATCAACTAAATTTGGTGCAGAACCCAATACTCAGGTAAGTTTAGTAGATGCTGCTTTGCCAGGTATGCTGCCAGTCATAAATGAATATTGTGTAAAACAGGCAATAAAAACCGGTATAGGACTAAAAGCCAAAATAAATAAACGATCTGTTTTTGATAGAAAAAACTACTTTTATGCAGATCTACCTCAAGGATATCAAATATCTCAATTTAAAGATCCAATCGTAGGTGAAGGGAAGGTTATTTTAGATATGCCAGATGGTCAAAAAGAGGTAGGTATTGAAAGATTACACTTAGAGCAAGACGCTGGTAAA
This sequence comes from uncultured Pelagibacteraceae bacterium, assembly GCA_902604175.1. Classification (GTDB taxonomy): domain Bacteria; phylum Pseudomonadota; class Alphaproteobacteria; order Pelagibacterales; family Pelagibacteraceae; genus Pelagibacter. The sequence continues at coordinate 1,303 of CACKXR010000001.1, read as the reverse complement.
AGCATACATGATTTAGACCCAAAAAATACATTTGTTGATCTGAATAGATCAGGTGTAGCCTTAATGGAAATTGTTAGTAAACCAGATTTAAGATCACCAGATGAAGTAAATGCTTATATAAAAAAATTAAGATCAATAATGAGATACCTTGGAACGTGTGACGGAAATATGCAAGAGGGTTCATTAAGAGCTGATGTGAATGTTTCTGTAAGAAAAAAAGGATCTAAAGTATTTGGAACTAGATGTGAAATTAAAAATGTAAACTCAATAAAATTTATGCAAATGGCTATTGAATACGAAGCTAATAGACAAGTAGATCTTATCGAAGAAGGTCAATCTATTGATCAAGAGACTAGACTTTTTGATACTAAAAAAAATGAGACAAGATCAATGCGATCAAAAGAAGATGCACATGACTATAGATATTTTCCTGATCCAGATCTTTTGCCTCTAGAAGTTTCAGATGATTTTATAGAAAAGTTAAAATTAGAAATTCCAGAGTTACCTGATGAAAAGAAAAAAAGATTTATTGAAAAATTCAAACTCTCTCCTTATGAGGCAACTATTTTAGTTTCAGATAATGAAACCTCTAACTATTTTGAAAATGTAATAAAAAAATCAGACGTGAAACTTGCTACTAACTGGATAATTGGTGAGTTGTTTGCTGCTTTAAATGAAAAGAATCTAGAAATCACTGAAAGCCCTATAAGTGCAGGTAATTTATCAAAATTAATAAATTTAATTAAAGATGGAACTATTTCTGGGAAAATAGCTAAAACTGTTTTTGAACACATGATGGAGGGGGATAAAGATCCAAAAAAAATAGTCGATGAAAAAGGATTAAAACAAGAAAGCGATCCTAAAGCTCTAGAAGCACTAATTGATAAAGTTATTGATGATAACCGAGAAAAAGCCACTGAATACAAATCAGGTAAAGTAAAATTATTTGGTTTTTTTGTAGGACAAGTAATGAAAGTATCAGGTGGAAAAGCAAACCCTCAATTAGTAAATGAGATTTTAAAGAGGAAACTTTAAAGTTTATGGGTTCAGACCTTAATATTACACAAGAGCTGCAAGATTATATTATAGAACATGGACATAATCTTCACCCAGTTCAAAAAGAAATAATTGAGTACAATACATCACTTGGTGACATAAAAAGAATGCAGATATCAATCTCACAAACTCAGTTACTTCATTTAATTATTAAAGTTTCTAACATAAAAAAAATATTAGAAATTGGCACATTTACAGGTTTAAGTACTTTATCTATGTCACTAGCATTACCTGATGATGGTAAAAT